>JALSSH010000294.1 GCA_026984385.1 Ardenticatenia bacterium
GGTCAGCTTTGCTGTGCCGAGCGTGATGGCCCAAGACGGCGGCAGCTTGCTGGATACCGTCCGCGAGCGCGGCTACTTGATCTGTGGCGTGAACGGCCAAGTCCCTGGCTTTAGCTTCCTGGACCCGGATACGGGCGAGTGGAGCGGCTTTGACGTGGACTTCTGCCGTGCGTTGGCGGCAGCGGTCTTCGGTGAAGTGACCGCCGACAATATTCAATACGTGCCCCTGACGGCCAAAGAGCGCTTCACCGCGCTGCAAACCGGCCAGGTGGACGTGCTCTTCCGTAACACCACCTGGACGCTCCAGCGTGACGGCGAGTTCGGCATTGATTTTGGCCCCACCACCTACTATGACGGCCAGGGCTTGCTGGTGAAGGCCGACTTGGGCGTCGGCAGCATTGACGAGCTGGACGGTGCTTCGATCTGCACGCTGACCGGCACGACCACCGAGCTGAATATTACCGAAGCGCTCAGCTCGCGCGGCCTGAGCTATGAGCTGGTCCCCTTCGAAAACTCCAGCGAGACCTCCGCTGCTTTTGAAGAAGGCCGTTGCGACGTGCTGACTTCTGACCAGAGCCAGTTGGCCGGCTTGCGCTCTCAAATGGCCGACCCGGGATCGGTCGTCGTGTTGCCGGAAGTGATCTCCAAAGAACCGCTCGGCCCGGCCTACCTGGAAAACGACGCGCGTTGGGCGGACGTGGTGAACTGGACCGTTTTCGCTACCTTCACCGCCGAGGAATTCGGCATCACCCAGGCGAACGTGGACGAGTTCCTGAGCACCGATGACCCGCGCATCCAGCGCTTCTTGGGCATCGGCGACAACGCCAGCGGCTCGATCATCGGGCTGGACAACGACTTCGCGGTTAACGTGATCCGCGCGGTCGGCAACTACGGCGAGATCTTCGAGCGCAACGTGGGCGCCGACAGCCCGCTGGAGCTGCCGCGCGGCCTGAACCGTCTCTGGACCGACGGCGGCCTGATCTACGCACCGGCCTGGCGTTAAGCCTACTCCGTGTAACACATCGGGGACGCAGGTACGCCTGCGTCCCTTCCGTTATCCGCTCTTTCGCCATCGTAAAAACGCTCTTTCAACACCCTGGTTGTGAGGGCGGATCGTCCAATTTCTTTTTGCCCTGGGGGGATAACTTATGGCAGAAGGCAGACCCTCCACATTCAACCGCGCTGCACACGCCCCTGTGCCTTTTTGGCGAGATATCCGCATCATCCAGGTGATCGCTCAGATCGTTTTTTTAGTCTTGGTGGCCGCGGCGGGTTATCTGTTGATCCATAACCTGCTCAACAACCTGGAAGCAAGCCACCTGACGATCAATTTTCATACCCTGGAGCGCCCCTTCGGCACGATGATCTCCGAGGGAACGTCCAACTTTGAGCCTTCCAAGTCTACCAATCTCCAAGCGCTGATGATCGGGCTAAAAAACACGTTGCGTGTGGTGGTGGTAGGCCTTATCGGGGCGACGTTCTTGGGCATTCTGATCGGCATCGGCGAGCTTTCCACAAACTTATTGGTGCGCACGGTTGCCAAATCTTACGTCGAAGTTTTTCGCAACACCCCGTTGTTGGTGCAACTGTACTTTATCTATCGCGGGATGCGTTTGGTCGTGCCGGAGAACTTGCGAGATTCCTACAAGCTCCCCGGGCCGGTGTATATCAACCGTCGCGCGGTGAACTTTCCGCTGATCCAGGGCACAGAAACGGCCTGGATACTCTATGTGGCGGTCGGTTTGGGCTTGGCGGTGGGGATCGGGTTGTGGATTTGGCGCTTGCGCGTGCAAGAACACACCGGCCAGCGTGCCTATACGATGCGCTGGTTTTTGGCCGCCCTCCTCGGCTTCACCGTCATCGGCTGGCTTTTGGCAAGCAAGCCTTTCTCCATCGAATATCCGCACCTGAAAGGGTTCAACTTCGAGGGCGGGGATAGGCTTTCGGCGGAATATATCGCGCTGACGATCGGGCTTATCCTCTATACGGCGGCTTTCATCGCTGACATCGTCCGCGCGGGTATCCAAGCTGTCCCCTACGGGCAGATCGAGGCTTCACGCGCGTTGGGCTTCAACAACGCTGACACGTTGCGTTTGGTGGTTTTGCCCCAGGCTTTGCGCCTGATCATCCCACCTTTGGGCAATCAATACCTCAACCTGACCAAAAACTCCAGCTTGGGGGTCGCTATTGGCTTCTTTGACGTGTACAACGTCGCCAACGTGATCTCGAACCAAACCAGCCAGTCTGTCGCAATCTTTGCGGTGATGATGGTGATTTATCTGAGCTTGAGCCTGATCATCTCTGCAGTGATGAACACGCTCAACTACACCATGCGGCTGAAGGAGCGGTAGCCATGAAACGGCAATACGACGACACCTTCTTCTATATTGCGCCGTCCGAGCCGCCACCTAGCCGCCGTCCGCCCATTGTGGAGGTGGGGCCGATTGGTTGGCTGCGTCGCAACCTCTTTAGCAGCAAAATCAACTCGCTGGCGACGATTTTTACCGGCGTGGTGATCCTGGGCTTTTTGTATATGGTGCTGAGCTGGTCGATCCGCACGGCGCAATGGGCCGTTGTCTACAACAACTTGCGGATGCTCACCAGCGGCACATACGACCGACGCGAAACCTGGCGGCTGGAAGTGGTGGCCGGAGCGCTGGTCTTCCTGACCGGCCTGGGGCTGGGCATCTGGGCGCGGGTGGCGCGCAGTGTGTTTATCGCCGTGCTGGTGAGCCTGGCGGTGATCATCATCGTACCCATCGTCAGCGCCTACATCCCCGAGCCGACCATTCACATTTTGCTTCGGCCCAGCAAAACGCCGCCAAACTTTGTTTTCGTGGGCTTGGCCGGGCAAGAGGTCACCGTGCGACTAGAGCCGCAAACCGATCCCGCCGACGTGGACGCGCCTTTGCTCGGCTTTGTGGAGCAAAAGTCGCGCGTGGACTGGTCTACGTTGGCGCGCCAAGTGCACGACGGCAAAGCCGACTTGGCGGACTATAACATGCAGTTTACGCTGCGGGTGCTGGACAACCGCTTGCGTCCGCTGATGACCGACGAAGGACCGGTGCAAGCTGTCTTTGACGCAGAAAACCCGGGTGGAACGCTGACCTTCACGCTGCCCGCCGACGATTGGTATGTGTTGGAAGTAACGCGCGATGACACCAGCGAGCCGGTCGGCTATGCCTGGCTGCGCATTGACAACGTAGAAGTTTTTTCCAGCCAAGAAGACTTGGCCCAACGCCGTGCCGACCGCTTCGGCGACCCGCCGGAAGTGGACAACGCGCTTTTCGCTGAAGAAAAAGCCTATCGTTTCGAGGGCGCGCGCTCGTTCAAGCAGTTTTTGAGCTTGCAGCTTGCGCCGCTCTTTAGCCGCTTGGCCGTGCCGTTGCTGATCGGGGCATTGCTCTTTGTGGACGGCTGGGTGATCGGCGTGTTGGGCAAAGCCGACAAGCGCGTGCGGCGCGGCGCGCTCATCGGCTGGGCGTTGGCCTTTCCCTTCTCGATCATCGTGTTGCGCGGCTTTGAAGGCTCGCGTTTGTTGCCGCTGGTAGATAGCGGACAGTGGGGCGGTTTGCTGCTCACTGTGCTGTTGACGGTGGTCGGCATTACGGCCTCGTTTCCCATCGGCGTCGCGTTGGCTTTGGGGCGGCGCAGCAATCTCCCTGTAGTCAAGTGGACGTGTACGATCTTCATCGAGACGGTGCGCGGTGTGCCGTTGATCACGGTGCTTTTTATGGCGAAGCTGATCGTGCCGTTTTTCTGGTCTGCGCTGACGGATATTGACTTGACCGTGCGCATGATGATCGGGTTGACGCTCTTTAGCGCGGCGTACCTGGCGGAAAACGTGCGCGGCGGCTTGCAGATCATCCCGAAGGGGCAGATCGAGGCGGCGCGTGCATTGGGGCTAAACCCTTTCCTCACCACCACGCTGATCGTGTTGCCGCAAGCCTTGCGCGCGGTCATTCCGGCCATCGTGGGGCAATTCATCAGCCTGTTTAAGGATACGTCTTTGGTGGCGCTGGTGGGCCTCTTCGAGCTGGTCGGTATCGTGGGGCTGATTGTCAAAGGGCAGCCGATCTACCGCCCGTATCAGCGCGAAGCCTATATCTTTGTCGCCATCATCTACTTTGTCATCAGCTACGCCATGTCGGATATCAGCCGCCGCCTGGAAACTTCCGGCGCCGGCAGCGTGCGCCGACTGTGAGATACAGCTAGAGGAAAACTCCTATGGCCGAGAACCAAGCCGAAAAGCAAAACGCCGAAGAACCCATCATCATCTGCGAAGAGGTCAATAAATGGTACGGCAACTTCCACGTGCTCAAGGATGTGAGCCTGGAGGTGATGCCTCAAGAGGTGGTGGTGATCATCGGCCCGTCGGGGTCGGGCAAGTCCACCTTCATCCGCTGCATCAACCGCCTGGAAGAACACCAGGAAGGGCATATCATCGTGGACGGGATCGAGCTGAGCCACGATGTGCGCAATATCGCCGCCATCCGCAGCGAGATCGGGATGGTCTTCCAGCAATTCAATCTCTTTCCGCACCTGACCGTGCTGGACAATATCACGCTGGCCCCGCGCTATGTGCGGCGGATGCCGCGTAGGGACGCGGAAGAGATCGCGTTGGAACTGTTGGATCGCGTGGGCATCCCGGACCAGGCGCGCAAATATCCCGGGCAGCTTTCCGGCGGGCAGCAACAGCGCGTGGCGATTGCGCGCGCGTTGGCGATGCAGCCCAAGATCATGCTCTTTGACGAGCCGACTTCGGCGCTCGATCCGGAAATGATCAAAGAAGTGCTGGACGTGATGAAAGAGCTGGCCGAAACAGGCATGACGATGCTGGTGGTGACACACGAGATGGGCTTTGCGCGTGAGGTAGCCGACCGCATCGTCCTTTTTGACGAAGGGCGCATTGTGGAAATGGGCACGCCGGAACACTTCTTCACCAACCCACAACACGAGCGCACCAAGCTCTTCCTCTCGCAGATTTTATAAGAGCAGGGGAGATGCACGCATGACTATTCCCGCCCGCCTCTACTCACGGGTGCTCGTCTTGCTCGACGGTTCGGCCACGGCGGAGTTTGCGATCCGCTTTGGGGCAGACTTGGCGAGCAAACATCAAGCCGACTTGGCGCTTTTGCACCTACGACGCACCAGCCCCACCGCTGCGGAAGCCGAAGCGGAAAACGCTGCGGCAACCGAAGCGACGGCATATCTGGAACGGGCGCGCAAAGCCGCGCAGTCCTACGGCGTCGCCAGCATCAGCACGCACACCCTGGCCGCGGCCAACTTGCACGAGGCGCTTTCCCAGTTCATTGACGCGGAGCGCGTGAGTGTGGTGGTCACCTCAACGCAGGGGCGAACCGCTATGCTTCGTTGGATTTTCGGAAGTGGTGTGGAAAAGGCACTTTCCAACTTCCCTGTGCCGCTTTTGCTGGTGCGCCCGATGTACCAAAAGGTGATCGTGCCGCTGGACGGCTCGGGCTGGTCGGAAAGCGCTATCCCACAAGCCGCAGAGATCGCGCGCGTTCACGACGCCGAGCTGATCTTGCTGCACGTTTATCAGCCCAAAGGGGGCGATTATGCCGACCAATGGGCGCTTGCCGGACATCAGCAAATTGCCGAGCAACCTTACGAACAAGTGCGCGACCGTCTGATCGCGCTGCGCAACCAGTTGCGTCAAGAAGGGCTGCGCGCACGTGAAGTGCTGCTGCGTGCCAACAACCCGGCCCAAGCCATTTGCGAGTTCGTGGAGTCTGAAGACGGCATCAGCCTGGTGGTGATGTCTACGCATGGGCGCACGGGTTTGGCGCGTTGGCTGATGGGCAGCGTGGCGCAGAAGGTGATCCAAAACGGGCGCTGCCCGGTCAAACTGGTTCATCCGGCGCGCTGAGAGCACCCCTTCGACGCATGTTCACGACGCCTCACTCGCCAGCGAGTGGGGCGTTTTGGTGCGTGTACACACGTTGACACCCCCCACAAGGGCGCTACAATTGCTGTGCATTCAAACCGTGAGGAGGCGCGATGAAAATCCCTGCGAATGTGCACGTTTCCACGCATCCCCTGGTCAAACACAAGCTCACTTTGTTGCGAGACAAGGACACCGAGCACAAAAAATTCCGCGAACTGATCCGCGAGCTGGCTATGCTGCTGGCGTATGAGGCGCTGATGGATTTACCGCTCAGCGAGCGTTCTGTGCAAACGCCGATGGGCACGGCACGCGGACATGAGTTGCTGGAAAAAGTGGGGCTTGTGCCGATTTTGCGGGCGGGGCTGGGCATGGTGGAGGGCATCCACGAGATGATCCCTGGCGCCCAAGTGTGGCATCTGGGCATCTACCGCGACGAAAAGACGTTGCGACCGGTTTCCTACTACAACAAACTGCCCGTTGACCCGACCGTGCAAGTGTGCTTGCTGTTGGACCCGATGCTGGCGACCGGCGGCTCGGCCACTGCCGCGATCGAAGTGCTGAAAGATTGGGGCGTGCGCCGCATCAAGTTCGTGGGACTGATCGCCGCACCGGAAGGCGTGCAAGTGGTCACCGAGGCCCATCCGGACGTGCCGCTCTTCTTGGCCGCCATTGACGATCACCTCAACGAACAAGGGTTTATCGTGCCCGGGCTGGGCGACGCGGGCGATCGTCAGTTCGGCACAGCCTAAAACACAATTCGGCGACGTGCAACGCTCTGGAGGCGGCCTGCTCGTCACCACATCGCCGCTATCTTGCACCCCAGACGTGAGGGGCCATGCCAAGCGCGCATCTGGTTTCTTTTGTGATCGTTTTTCTCATCTCCTGGGGGCTGGCGTTCCTCCTGACGCCGGTCGCGCAGCGTTTGGGCTTGCGTTGGGGCATCGTGGACGTGCCGCGCGACCGCCATCGGCACGGGCGCGTGATCTCCAAATTCGGCGGGATGGCGCTTTACCTCGCTTTTACGGTGGCGGTCATTGTGGCGCAATTTTTGCCCGTCGTGCGCACCGACAGCAAGGAAGTTATCCGTCTGGTCGGCTTGCTTTTCGGCGGGGCGTTTTTGTTTCTCTTCGGGTTGCTGGACGACAAATACGAGTTTAGCGCGTTGCCGCAATACGTCGCGCAATTGCTGGCGGCTGCGATTGCCGTTTCTTTCCTCATCATCATCGAGGGCTTTAACAACCCCGTGACCGGTCAACCGACACCGCACTGGCCTTATGTGGTCACCGTGACGCTGACGCTCTTTTGGTTGGGGCTGATGATGAACACGGTCAACTGGCTAGATGGGTTAGATGGGCTGGCGGCGGGGGTCGGCGCGGTGGCTGCGCTGATGATCTTTATTCACGCTGCTTTCCGCTTGAACCAAGTCAGCGTGAGTTTGTTGGCGTTGGCGCTTTTCGGCGCAACGCTGGGTTTTCTGCCCTTCAACTTCCACCCCGCGCGCGTTTTCATGGGCAGCAACGGCTCGCTTTTTCTGGGATACACCATCGGCGTGCTGGGCATTATCGGCGGGGCGAAGATGGCAACCGTGTTGCTGGTGATGGGCTTGCCGCTGTTGGACGTGGTCTGGCAGATCGTGCGGCGCGTGCGCGCAGGGCGCAACCCCGCCCAAGGGGATCGCGGCCACGTGCACTATCGCTTGTTGGAGCTGGGGCTTTCCCAGCGGCAAATTGTGCTAGGCTACTATGTGTTTTGCGCGCTTTTCGGCACGATAGCGTTGGTGACAGCCAGCCGCCTTTACAAGCTGATCGCGCTCTTGGTGCTCAGCGCGGTGGTGGTTTCGGGCTTCATCTTCCTAGGGCGGCGCACTTCTCCGAACGCTCCCCTCACGGACGAGTAGCCCACTTTCCACGCTTCCTCTCTCCTTTTTTACGCGCTCGCTACGGCTTTTTTACACGCCCCACGCCCAAACCATGCTAAGGTGAAAATAGCACACGCGCAACCTGAGGAGGTCACGATGAGGGTAAAGCACTGGGCACGCTGGCTACTCGGCGGGATGTTGGCGCTGGGCAGCATATTAGGAGCAGTTGCCCCGACCGCGCACGTTGGAGCACAACAAAACGATGGGCGCATTAGCATCATCTTTATGCACCACTCCACCGGTTTGGGCATGATGGACGAAGGGGGCGTGCGCCCGGCCCTCACGCAACGGGGTTACGATTTTTGGGATCACGGTTATAACGACGAAGGACTACGCGATCCGCAAGGAAACTATTTGGGTGTCAATTGGAATGTGCCGGACGACAACACCGATCCGGACGGCTGGTACGCGATCTTTCAGCAGCCGCTCACCGATCCGCCGTCCAACACGCTAAGCCACATGCTGCAACACGACGTGATCATCTTCAAGAGCTGCTTTCCGAACGCGGATATCACCAGCGAGGAGATGTTTCGGGAATATCAGCGCTATTTCCTCGCCATTCGCGACGTGATGGATCGCTATCCGGACAAAATTTTTATCCCCCTCACCATTCCGCCGCTTGTGCCCAATGCCACTACGTCGGAAAACGCCGCACGCGCCCGTCGCTGGGCGCAATATCTCACCTCGGATGAATACTTGGCGGGGCATCCCAACGTCTTCGTGTTTGATTTTTTCAGCGCGCTGGCAGACGAAGACGGCTACCTCCGCGCCGAGTATCGCGGCGACGAATGGGATAGCCACCCCAACACACTGGCGAACCAAACGGTAGGGCCGCTTTTTGTGCAATTTGTGGACGAGGCGATCCGTAGCTACACCTTCAGCGAGCCGCTGGAAGTGCCCACCCCGTCCGAAGCGGACGAGACCGCAACTACGACGGGCCAGGAGGTCAGCGAGGACATCACGTACACGGACGCCGGACCAAGATTGGCCCAGTTGGGCGACTTTGAAAACACGTTGCCGGAGGATTTCGTTTGGGACTATGTGGAAGGCGGCGAGTTTTCTTGGGAGATTGTCTCGCCAGGGAAAGAAAGCGAACACGCGCTGATGATGCGCTTAGCTCTACCGTTGGAACAGTACGCCGGTTGGGGCGTTGATGTGGCCCCCGATCCCACGTGGGCAGAAGTCGGTGGCTTGGGCTTTGATTGGCGCGCCGACCAGGAAGGGATGCTGATCACGGTCTCGGTAGGCGTACAAGACCCGACCCAGCCCGACGCCGAACCCGGAGACGCCACGCCCTTTGAGTACACGCTTTATACCGAGGGCACAGACTGGACGCATGTTTTCGTGCCCTGGGAAGCCTTTGAACGGGCAGATTGGTGGGGGGAGCAAGGCGTCGCGGCGCTCGACCCGTCTAACGTGGTGTGGGTTGCGTTTGATGTGGGCAGTTGGGAAGACGCACAGCAAGGCACGCTCTGGGTAGACAATCTGCTCCCCGCTGACGAGTAAACAGCACGGCGTCCAGCCACTGCACAAGGGGACGCTTCGGCCCTTCTGCCAATCGCAAAAGGGCCGAATGTGCTTTAGCGCTGTGAGCGACGCTTGGGCGGTTCGGGCACGGGTAGCTCTGTATTGTAAATCGAGGGCTTGGGCGTGCCCGGAGGCAACGGTTCAGCAGAGCCTGGCTCACGTTTACGGGGTTTGGCGGGTTCGCGGTAGACAAAGTGGCGGTCGGTGAGGCGCTCCAAAAGGCGCTCGCTGAAGCTCAGCGCCAGCATGGCGGGAAGCTCCACCAGCCACACCATGCCGACCACTGTGGTCAGGTGCTCTAAGGCGGGCACGAGCGAGTGGCGATAGATTCTCAGCAGCGCGTCCCCCGTTCCAATCGCGATTAGAAACACGAGGATCGCGGCCAACGCTCCGAACAACAGAGGCCATCCCTGCCGGTCTGCAGGAGTCGGCCACATGGCGTTGCTGATCGCAAAAAGCACGTAAAGCCAGAGGTAAAAATCCGGTGTGCTGCCCAGCCGCCGCAAAGCCTGCCCGATCGCGGTTATGTCGCTGGCGTGGATAGCGGCCAGCAGATCGTCCAGGTTGAGGATGTAGTTGCTGATGCCCCACACCACCAATATCCCCGTGATCATCGGGGCGGCGCCGATGATCGCGGCACCGATGGGGCCGGTTTTGTTCAGCTTCAATTGGACAAAGTCCAACCGCAATGTGCCGTCTTTTTGCGGTTGGGGCCAAACGCTGATTTTTTTGGTGGGGATGCGCAACGCACCGGCGACCAGCCACTGCGTGAACTCGTGCAGAAAAACCCCGGGCGCCAGCAACACATAGTAAAGCGTGGTGGCGCTGTGCGTCTCTTCGGTCAGCAGCCAGCCGATGCCGTATAGATGCCGATGCACCCATTTTTCCGCGTAGAGCAGCGGCACAAGCACAACAGCCAGGCTGAGCCAGGGGGAAAGGTCGCCGGTGTTCATCACGTATGCTTACGCAAGCCCCTTAGCTTGGATGGCGAGGCGCACCAGCTCCACGAACGCATCCTCCTTCAGTGACGCGCCGCCGACCAGCGCGCCGTCAATGTGCGGCTGGCTCATAAATTCCACCATGTTCGCGGGTTTGACGCTGCCGCCGTATTGGATGCGCATGGCCTCGGCGTGTGCGGCCCCGTAAAGCTCTGCCAGCGTGGCGCGGATGCCACCGATGATCGCGTTGGCCTGCTCTCCGCTGGCGCTACGCCCTGTGCCGATAGCCCAAATCGGTTCGTAGGCGACCACGATACGGCTCAAGTCCTCGGCGGGGATGCCCGCAAAAGCCGCGCGGATCTGGCGCTCCACGAAGGCTTGCGTTTCGCCCGCCTCGTTGATCTCCAAACTTTCGCCCACCGCGATAATCGGGCGCAACCCATGACTCAACGCGGCTTTGGCCTTGCGGTTGACCATCTCGTCGGTCACGCCTTGATATTGCCGCGTTTCAGAATGCCCGACGATCACATACTTGACCAGCCCGACCAACATCGGCGCGGAAATTTGACTGGTGAACGCGCCGCTTTCCTCCCAATGCACATCTTGCGCGCCGACGGCGATATCCGTGTTGTGCAGCGCTTCCGCCACGCCCGGCAACGCGACATAGGGCGGGCAGACTACGCGCTCGACGGCGGAAAGCTCGGCAAGCGCGCCCTTGATCGCGTTGACAAAGGCGACCGCTTCGGCGGGCGTTTTGTGCATCTTCCAGTTACCGGCAATGATTGGTGTGCGCATAGAGGGACTATCTCCTTTGCGTGTTAACGATCTCGCGCGGTGGTGACCGAGCGCGCGTTAGGATGTAAACGGCGAGATTTCGGGCGTTTGCTGGTCGAGTAAGCGTTGGACCGCTTCGACAACCCAGGGCGGCACGTCGTCCATCGCCAGCGCTTGCCGCCACGCGGCTTCGGCCATCTCCTGCTGCCCCATTCTACGCGCGTATAGCCCTTGCACCAAGTGATATTCCGCCCAATTCTCCCCGCCAAGCGCCTGTGCCCTTTCCAATTGCTCAGCGGCCTGGCGCGTGGCAAGCGTGCGGTCTTGCATAAGCAGCGCCAGCGCGTTGAACACATAGGCGGGCACGGATGGTCGGCGTTGGAGATAGCGCGCGCTGATCAGCCGCGCTTGCATCGGTGATTGCCAAGTGCGCAAAAACAAATAGCGCCCCGCCTCATCACGTGCCACCGCCGAAGCGTCCGCATCCGAAAGCGTCTCCAAGCTCAGCCAATAGGCCAAATCGTGGTGTCCGTTTTGGGCAAGCGCACGCGCGCTCGCCGCCAGATAGTCGGGGGGAATTTCTAACTTGTCGCGTGCGTAGGCCAATGTTTGGAGCGCTTGGTCGGTCTCGCCATTTTGCATATACGCCAACGCCAGTTGGAGATAGGCCAGCGGATCGTCGGGACGCGCTTCTACTTGCGCTCGCGCCTCGTCGAGCGAAAGTTCGAGCAGCGCGATAGGCGTGGGGGTAAGGGGGGAAACGGGCGTTTGGCCCTGCCCGCTTCCTACGTCCCAGGGGCGGGATTTAGGGTCGGAAACCGCGCTGGCAATAATAAACAAACTCGCCAAGCACGTAAAAAGCAGCATCCCAAAGCCGCCGAGCACCCACAAATTGGCGCGACGACGTTGGGCGGCGGCTGTGGCAAGCGCAGGCGTGGGTTGGGATGGCGCGAGGATCGGTGTGGGAGCGGTCGCGTTGGCAGGAGCTGCGGGCGTGGCATCCGGCGGAATGGTAGGGGCGGACGGCGAGGGGAGCGGTTGGGTGGTGCGGTACACGGCGGCGCTGAGTTCGCTCATACCGGCTTCCGCGACCGCCTGGCGGAAAGCCTTCATCATCTCGGCGGCGGACTGATAGCGGTCTTCCGGCTCTTTGGTCAGCGCGCGCAAAAGCACCGCTTCCACCTGTGGCGGCACATCCGGGTTTACTTCGGACGGGCGAGGCAGTGGTT
>JALSSH010000295.1 GCA_026984385.1 Ardenticatenia bacterium
CTTGCCGCCTCACTCTACACGCTGGACTTTGACAAAGCCTCGTTGCGAGCACGGCGCTACATCGCCCAAACCGTGCGTGGCTTTCGCCAAGAAAATGCCGAAGGGGAGCCGATCCCGCTACGGCACGTGATCCAGCAGATGAACTTTCAGTTGGTCATGTTGCCCGTGTGGATTGCACATATCCGCGAGGTGGACGGACAGCAGCGGGTCGCGCTGGTCAACGGACACAATGGGAAAGTTGCGTTTGGGCGCGCCAAGTCACGCGCGTAACCGCAGCAAGGGGAAGCGTGCGCGCGGGGACGCTGCGCGGGGCGGGAGGCGCGCCCCGCGCAGCAGCGGCATCCTGCGCGCGCGTTAGTCTGCGGCGACGGCGGAAAGCTCCACCGCCTCGTCCCCTTCTTCCGCGCACCCTTCCTCGATGCAGCGCACTTGCGAAGGCAACACCGCCAACACAAACAGCGCCGCTGCCAACAGCACCACACCGGCCACCACCATCGCTTGGGTCATGCCGTCCACGAAAGCGGCGTCCGCCACCGAGGTGATCTGCTGCTGAATCGGTCGCCCTAACGGGCCGGCCATTTCCGCGATTTTGCCCGCGATCATGTGCGCGCCTTGGATGCCACGACTGATGCCCTCGTAGGCTTTTTCCGCAGAAAACCCCTGCGCACCCGCCGCTTGCCCCAGCTTTTCTCGCATACCGGCGAGCTGCTCCAAGTACGGCTTAAGGCTAACGATCTGGTTCAGATACACGTCGTTAAGCACCGTGCCCAACACGGCCACGCCCAGCGCTCCACCGACTTGGCGTGTGGTGTCGTTCATCGCGGAAGCCACGCCCGCTTTGTCCACCGGCGTTGACCCCATGATCGAGTTCGTGGCCGGACTCATCGCCACGCCCATACCCGCGCCAATGACCATCAGCCCCGCGATTAACGTGCTATAGGCCATCCCCGGCTCAGACACCTGCGAAAGATAAAACATCCCGCCCGAAGCAATCAGAAAACCGAGCGCCACCGCGAGCTTAGTGCCCAGCTTCAATGATGCTTTGGCGGACATGCCCGCCGCGATCATAATGGCGATAGCCATCGGCAACAGCCGCCAACCCGTTTCCAACGGCGAATAACCCTCAACCGACTGGAAAAATTGGCTGAAGAAGAAAAACACGCCAAACATGCCGAACATGACCAGCGTCATCGCCACATTAGCGCCGGTGAAGGATGGGTTGCGGAAAAGATAGAGCGGCAACATCGCGTTTTCGGTGCGCGCTTCCCACCAGGCAAAAATAGCCAGCAAAACTCCGGAAGCCCCCAACGAAAGTAGCACTTTCTGAGCCGTCCATCCATCAGTTCCTGCCTCGATAATGCCGTAAACCAGCAAGAACAGCCCCACAATCGAAAACCCCACGCCGACCCAGTCCGCAGGCGGTGCGTCCTCGTCGCGCGATTCCGGCAGGAAGAAATAGCCGCCGACAAGCGCCACCGCCGCCACCGGCAAGTTGACGTAAAAGACCGCGCTCCAGTCGAAATGCTCCAGCAAAAAGCCGCCGATCAGCGGGCCGATGCCCACGCCCAACCCAAAAACCGCCGCCCACATCGCGATAGCCTGGGCGCGCTCTTTCGGGTCGCGGAACATGGCCGTAATCAACGAAAGCGTCGCGGGCATGATCAGCGCACCGCCGATGCCCAAAAAGCCGCGCGCCACGATCAGCATATCCGTTGAGGTGGAGTTGGCGGCGATGAACGAAAATAGCGCAAACCACGCAATGCCGAACTGCAAGGCACGCTTGCGCCCGTGCTTGTCTCCCAACGACCCCATTGTCAGCAGCAGCGCGGCAAAAACCAGCACGTAGGAATCCACCACCCACTGCAGTTGACTGGCGGTCGCCCTCAAGCCAGTTGAGATCGAGGGTAAGGCGACGTTGAGGATCGTGTTGTCCAAACTGATAATCAGCAGTGAGACGCTGATAAAAAGCCACCCCAGCCAGCGGCTGCGCTTTGACATGTCCTGAGCTTTCATTGGTTCTCTCCTTACCGGTGATGATGCTGCCCCCTACCCGTCTGAGACGGGCACGGCACATGAACGCCTGCAAAGTTACCTAACGTTCACTAAGTTAGGCCCGCAAAAAATTTTCGGCGACGGCGTAGGAAGCGCTCACCGACCCCTACACCGCTTCCCACGCCGTGCCAGCTCATTTTCCGCTTAATCAGCCAACGCTCGCACGTGCGCGGCCACCTCATCCATCCAAGCGACGCGGCCCTCGTGGGTGCTGTTAGGAATATCCACGAAGTTCAGCCAATGGGTGCGCTGCACCCCGCAAACGCCCAGCGTCCCTTGCAAAAAGGACTTCTCCAGGTCGGTATATTTGGCTTCCGGCCCGCCCATTGTGGTGATCGCCGTGCCGCTTTTGATGTGCGTGAGCAACGGGGAGAAGTCGCTCTCAGAAAAAGCAAACGCGGGCGTGAACACTTTGTCAAAAAAGCCCTTCAGCAACGCCGGCATACCCTCCCACCAGATCGGGAAGACGTAGATCAGATGCTCGGCGCGGCGGATACGCTCCTGGTAGGTCAACACTTTGGGGTCAAGGATTTTCCCCTGAGCGTAACCGGCGAGTTCGGTCTCGCTCAGCACAGGGTTGAAGCCGTCACGGTAAAGGTCCAGC
>JALSSH010000296.1 GCA_026984385.1 Ardenticatenia bacterium
GCCTTGATAGGCCCAATGGGTGTACGGCATATAGGCTTCGCGCGCCGCGTCGCGTATCTGTGCCTCGATCCGCACCCGCGTTTGTTCGCCGATGATGCGTGCCCCTTCTACCAACGTCACGATCTCCACCCAATGGCCGGAAATCTCAGGCTGTACGCGCGTGGCGACCGGCTCGCCATTGACGTAAACGCGCAGCGGCACGCTGGCCCGTCCGTGAACGCGCGTCACCAGCAGCAGATCGCGCCCCGCTTGGGTGTGCAACGTAAATTCCTCGCCGCCCGTCAGCACGCGCCCGCCGTCCACCGCCCAGCAATCGGTCTCGGCCAGCCCGCAAGCGTAATAGCGATAGCGGAAAACTTCGGTGGCAAACCCGGGCGGCAGTTCGCCTTGCCACCAACGGTAAGCGTGCGCCGCCTCGCTCGCCAAGTTCGCCACGTCCAGCGTATCCACCAACTCGAAGCCTTCCAGCGCGCGCAAGGTCGTTGGTTGCGCCACCTGCTCCTTTTCGCGCGTCCCCGACCAGTCCGCCCGATAAACGCCCTGATAGGCCGTCGCCGAGGTGACGTTGTGCGGCGGCAACGGCACGGGGAACTCGGCGCGCAGCTCACCAAAGACGCCCGCCTCCACCAAATAGCGTAGCCCTTGCACGTCCGGATAAATAGCAAACCAGCTCGGGCGACGTTCGCTGTGTGCCATCGCCTCATAGATGGCGCCCGGGCCTTCTCGCCAGGCGGCTGCCGGCCCGCGCGTGGTCAGCCCGACCACGTCGTAAAGCGGATTGGACGTGAAGTAGCCCATCAGCCCCACGTCATGCACCGCGATCCGCGCGTCGGGCGGCACGTTTGCGCGCACCCATTGCGCCATCGGGTACTGCTGTGCGCGCACCACGCCCACATTGGCCGCGTAGTTGTACGCAAACGTGGGTGCGGTCAGCGCCGCTCCGAGCACGATCAGCGCGGGCAGCGCCCAGGGCCACACACGCCCATAACGCCGCAATCGCTCGCCAACCGCCGCCATGCCCCAAGCCGCCGACGGGTACATCAAGGCAATGACCGGCAACTGATAGCGCTTGAACTGCCAAAAGGCCGTGTCTAGCGTTGCCACGCCTGCGGTCAGCGCCAACATCCAGGCTAACACCACCACCGCCAACGTGAGCCGTCGCCGCCGCACAGCCCAGATCGCGCCCGCGATCAACGCGCCCAGCGCCAAAGCGGAAAGCACCCAGGGCGTAAAAAGGCCGTAGTCCGCGCTGACCCCGCTCAACAGCTCACGCCACATACGCACAAAGAACACGGCCACCATGCGCAGCCGTTCGCTCATCGGAACGCTGGTGTTGTACAAATGGGACTTGGCGCGCATTCCCGAGGAGGTCGCCTCACCGGTCAGCGCCCAGTTGAGCAGCGGTTGCGCTCCGCTGAGCGCTATTGGCACGGCCAAATACGCCCAGCGGCGGAAGCGCGGCGCGCGCGAGGTCGCCGCCCGCCGCGAAGTGGCGTGGCGGCGGGCGACGTGCGCGCCGCGCGCGCTCCCACGCCAAAGCCACGTCCCCAGCGCCACCGCTCCCAAAACGGCCAAGGCCGCGCCTTCCGGGCGGGTCAACACCATCAGCGCCCCGCTCAACGCAAACAAACGCGCACTCCGTCGCGCCAGCGCGTAAAGCGTCAGCAGCACCGTGAAAACAAAGGGCATGGTCTCCATGCCGCTCAACGCCGCCCAAATGAGCGGCCCGCTCAGCACAAAGGCGAGCGCCGCCGCCAGCGCCTGGCCGTGCCCCGCCGCCTGCCGTCCCAACACATATACCAACCAGGCCGCGCCCAAAAAGCTCAGCGCCCCGACGCCCAGCGCCCAATAGGCCAGTTTCCACCCGCCGAAGCCCAACACGTAGCCCAAAGCCAGCGTCGGCGCGTAAAGCAGGCTTGTTGCTCCGGAAGTGGGCGGCTCGTTCGGGCGATAGGTCATCGGTTGACCGTGTGCCCACTGCCGCGCGTACTGAAAATGGATGTAGGTGTCGTCCAGCGGCAAAAGGATCGGGGCGCGGCTGACCGCCAGCCCCCAAGCCAAATACGCCGTCACCACCAGCGCCACAGTTGCTAAAAGGGCCAGCCACGCAGCCCAACGCTGCCGACCGGCCCTCATCTCTTCACGCGCGCCGTGTGGTGTCACTCCGTGCGCATATCGCAATCGTCCCCTCCGACGTTCACCTCGTCCGGCCCGTACACGCGCCAGCCGATGTCATATTGCAGCATCGGCTGCATCTTCTGCGGCGGAATAGCGACCAGCTTGGCGCTCGCTTCCACCGCCACCGTGCCGTCTGCCAACACGATCTCGCCGCGCACCTGCGCGATCCGCCCTCGGTCTTCCTCGATCCAGCCGCGCGCAACAAATTCTTCGTGCAGCGGGACAGATTTACGATAGCGGACCTCAAGTTGCGCGGTGAACATAAAGCGCTCTTCGGTGATCTCGCGGTAGCGGCCATCGTCGCCCTCGGCCAAGATCGCGCGCCCCATCGTTTCGTCCAAGATGGTCGCCAGGATGCCGCCGTGCACAATACCCGGGTAGCTCTGGAAACGCCCGTCCAACGTGACCCGCGTCAGGCAACGGTGATGGCCGTCGTTGAAAAAGTGAAGATGCAATCCGCCTGTGTTGGCTA
>JALSSH010000297.1 GCA_026984385.1 Ardenticatenia bacterium
GACTTGATCTTGCCGCCCGGTCTTTTCAACCGCTTTGTGCAGTGGTTCACCTTTCAGCATTACCGCTTTTTTGCCAAGCGCGCCGCCCGTTTGATCGCCTACAGCCACGATTACGCCGACCACAGCTATTACCTCAAGCCGTTTCGGGACAAAGTCTCGGTGATCTACCCGCCGATCCAAGTGCCCGACCCGCAGCCGGAGCGGGTGGCCGAGCTGCGCGCGCGCTGGCAACTGGACGGTGGCCCGATCATCGGCTACGCGGGGCGATTTGTGCGAGAAAAGCGCCCCGATCTGCTCATCCGCGCTCTGGAGGTGGTCAACCGCACCTATCCGAGCGCGCGGGTGGTTTTTGCCGGTGAGTACGATATCCGCTACGAGGACACGTGGGAGCGTGCCCAGCCGCTGATCCAGCGTTACGACGCCCAGCTTGTTTTCCTGGGCAAGCTGGAAAGTATGCAGGCGATGGCGAATTTTTACGCGGCCTGTGATGTGTTGGTGTTGCCCAGCGACACCGAATGTTTCGCCTTGGTGCAGGTGGAAGCGATGCTTTGCGGCACGCCGGTGGTGATGACCGACACCCCGGGCGGGCGGGTGCCGGTGCAGGTGACCGGCATGGGCAAGATCGTTCCGCGCGGTGATTGGGAGGCAATGGGCGCGGCGGTGGTGGAGATTTTGCAGCAGCCGCAGCATTTTATCAGACCGCGCGAGCAGATCGAGCAAGCGTTCAATTTTCAAGAGACGGTAGACCGCTACGAAAAGCATTTGCGCCGCGCGGCGCAAATGCCCAAGCGCTGAGGGGTGGGGGCATGTTGGAGGGAGACGTGCATAGGAGGTCCCCATGCGCACGAGACAGCAAGCTACGCACGAAACGTTAGAAACGCATCTTTACGGCTCACCCTGGCAGATGTGGCTTGGGGAGTTTGTGACCAATAGCGGCCTCTTCTGGATATTCAACTCGCTGCGTTTACTCAGCGTCAACGGTTGGAGCGCCTGGCTACACGAGTGGCCGAACTGGGTTTTGCTGGTTGCCAGCGTGATCCAAAGCTATGTGCTGAGCCGTCATCTGCGGCGCTATCGTTGGTTGGGCAATTTCATTGTGCCCGTGCTCTATACGCTGGTGGAAGTGCCGATAGAAGGCCCGCACTTTTTCCACGAAGCTTATCATTGGATCGTGTGGGTGTATTCGGCGTGGATGGCCTTCACCTATGCGGTGCGCGGCATGTGCCCACTCGGTGTGGTGCTGGCTCAGAGCATCGGGCGCACCAGCCTTTTGCCGATTATGTACATGGTCTCTGAAGAGTACGTTTGGGCCAACGGGCGCATGTCGCTTTACACCTACTGGTTTAAGGACCAAGGGCATCTTTTTATTCTGGTTTCTGCGCTGTTTTTCGGCGTGTTGCTTGGCATCTCGGACGCGCTACGTGAGCGCTTCGAGCGCTTGTTGCGGGACGTGGTGACGTATTTGGAGCGCTTGACCAATTGGGTGTACGATCCACGCTTGGTGGCCGCCTCCTTTGACGACACCTCGCGGCTGGAACTGCACCGCACACAGCGCTCAATCCTTTTCATGGACATTCGCGGCTTCACCGCCTGGAGCGAAGCCCACGACGCGAGCGACGTGGTGGCGATGCTCAACGCTTACTACAGTTTGGCCGAGCAGGTTATTGACGCACACGGCGGTTTTAAGATGCAGTTGATCGGCGACGAAGTGCTCACACGCTTTGAGCGCGCCGAGGACGCGGTACGCACGGCTTTGGCGTTGCAAGAGCGGGTGGGGGCGCTCTTGCAGCTCTACGATCTGAGCGTTGGGGTGGGGGTGCACACCGGCGATGTGATCGAGGGTTTGATCGGCACGCCGCGCACGCGCCAGTATGGTATTATTGGGGACGCTGTGAACACGGCGGCGCGCTTGCAAAGCGCAGCAGCGGGCGGAGAGGTTTTGGTCAGTGAGCAGACGTTCCACTTGTTGCCTGCGGACTTGCAACAATGGCGGCAAGACGAGCGCGCTGTTTTGGCCAAAGGGAAAGCCGAGCCGGTGCGCGCTTATGTGCTCGCAGCTTCATTGTTATCTACATCACACCTGATAGCTTAGGAGTGAACGATGCAAGCCGAAGAACTCCAACCGAAAAAACGCAACCGCAAACGTTATTTTGGCATGATCGCCTTAGGCGTGGTGGTCTTTTTGATCGTCGCGCAATTGATCCCCGTCGGGCGCACCAATCCGCCCGTGAAGGCCGAGCCGAACTGGGACAGTCCGCGCACGCGCGAGCTTTTGCAACGCGCTTGCTTTGATTGCCACAGCAACGAAACCGTTTGGCCCTGGTATTCCAAGATCGCCCCGATCTCGTGGGGGATCGTCGGGGACGTGAAGTCCGGGCGTTCGGAGCTGAACTTCTCGGAGTGGGGCAGCGGCGAGGCAGGGGGCAACAAGATCGTGGAGGTGATTCGTAAGGGCGAGATGCCGCCGTTCTACTATGTGTGGATGCACCCGAACGCGAAGCTTTCTGACGCGGAAAAAGACGAGCTGATCGCCGGGTTGGAAGCCACTTTCGGGCTGAGCAGTGGCGCTGGGAACGCCAGCGGCGATTGAGCACTGAGCGTTTGGAGCGTGCGCGCGCCGCGCGCCGCCCGC
>JALSSH010000298.1 GCA_026984385.1 Ardenticatenia bacterium
CGTTTGGAGCGTGCGCGCATACCGGCGGACGCTCCCCTGCGCGTGAAGGAGACGGCATGACGGTTGACCCCCAACGCATTGCGCACATGACGCGCAACGAGGCCGATATGGCCTTCAAAAAGCGCGTCCAGACGATCTTTGAGTGGGTGCCCCCGCGCGACGAGGACGTGATCCTGGACTGTGCTTGTGGGCGCGGCTTCTATCTGAACATGTACCGCCATGTGAGCGCTTGCCGCCTGGTCGGTTTGGAGTTGGACGGCGCGATCATCCGCAAAGCGCAGCACAACGTCGGCCACCTTCCCGATCTGTTGCTGGTGCAAGGCAACATTTACGCGCTGCCTTTCCCCGACGACTATTTCGACGGCGTGATCCTCTCCGAGATTTTGGAGCATGTGGAAGACGACGTGGCGGCCTTGCGCGAGGTGCGCCGTGTGCTGAAGCCCGGGGGCGTTTGCGCGATCACCGTGCCGAATGCCAACTATCCCTTCCTCTGGGACCCGATCAACTGGACCCTGGAGCGTCTTTTCGGCGTACACATCGCGCGCGGGCCGTTGGCCGGCATCTGGGCCAACCATGTGCGGCTCTATCGGCGCGAGCAGCTCCGCGCGGCGGTGGAGACGGCGGGTTTGGCGGTGGAAACCGAGCGCACTTTCACGCACTACAGCTTCCCTTTTATTCACAACCTGGTTTACGGATTGGGCAAACCGTTGTTAGAATCCGGCCTATTGCCCGAGCGCTTCGCCCGCGCCGCCGACCGCACCGCTTTTGACGCAGGCGACGGCGCGTGGTGGAATCCGATCCGTTGGGGGATCGCGCTGTTGAATTTCTTTGACCGCCCCAACAAGCTGGACGAGCCGCCCGAGCGCAGCACGGTGAATTTGGCGCTGAAGGCGCGCAAAGTGGCCGAGTGACCATGAGCGACGATCTGCACACCCCGCCGACGGAAAGTCAAGCGCCGCCGCCCCGTCCCAACGAGGCGGCGCGCGAGTTGATCTTCGAAGAGCTGAGCTTGGCCCAGGCGCTGACCTATCTCTTTTGGCGTCCGTTGGGCACGGCGCGGCTCTTTTGGCGCGTGCTGACGCGCGAGCAGAGCGCCGAAACGCCCATCAGCGTCCCGTCCCCGAGCACGGAGGCGGCGCGCGCAAGGTCGGCGCGAGCCGTGCCCGTCAGGGCGTGGCGAGCGGCGGGCGACGTGCGCGCCGCCGGACGCGAGCTGGTGGCGCTGGGGCTGGCGGTGCTTTTGGCGCTGCGTGGTGGGGCGGTGCTTCATCGCGCCGCGCTGAGCGTGCCCAAGCGGATCGCGGGCGACACTGACGGCGCGCTGTGGTGGTGGGCCTTGGCCGGGCTGGTGTATGTGCTCTGCGCCTTGGTGACGTGGCGGGCGGCCTGGGCGCGCCACGTGCCGCGCTGGGTGCGTGCGCGTTTGGGGCGCTTCGCGACGCCGCCTGCAAGTGAACCGCCACGTGCCGCCGAGCGCTTCACGCCCCCGCGCTTTCGCGCCTGGCTACGCCGTGCCGCGCCGCGCTTGCTCGTGATGCCGGCGGCGGTGGGCTTTTCCGTGCTGGCTTACGTTTGGAACGTGGCGCAAAACGCCAACGGCGCGGTGACCGACGTGGTGCTGACGGGGCGGGGCGTGGTCGCCTGGGCGCTGAGCGTGACGCTCTGGAGCTGGGCTTTGGGCGCGGACGTGCGCGGCTGGGGCGAGCGGCTGCGGCGGGCGCGTTGGCGGGTGCGCTGGCCGCGTTGGGACGTGACCACTTGGGCGTTGCTGGGCGTGATCGCGTTGGGCGCCTGGATACGCTTGCTGAACCTGGGCGCTGTTCCGCCGGAGATGACCAGCGACCATATCGAAAAGCTGTTGGACGCGCTGAAGATTCACGACGGCCATTATGCGGTCTTTTTCCCCAACAACGGCGGACGTGAGGCCTTCCAAATGTACGCGGTCGCGTTTGTGGCAGACGTGCTCGGGCTGGGGTACACCTTTGACGCGCTGAAGGTCGCCACGATCATCGAGGGGCTGCTCACCTTGCCGCTGGTGGCGTGGATGGCGCGGCAGGTGATCGGGGTAGCCACGCCGCACCGCGAACGCTTAGGCCGCTGGGTCGGGGTGAGCGCGGCGGCGCTGCTGGCGATCAGCTCCTGGCATCTGATGCTTTCGCGGCTGGGGCTGCGTATTGTGCTCACGCCGCTGGTCACCGCGCTGGTGATCGGCTTCTTGGCGCGCGCGTTGCGCCATGACCGCACAGGCGACTACCTGGCGCTGGGCGCGGCGCTGGGCGCGGGCATGTATTTTTATCAGGCGGCGCGCATGTTGCCGATGCTGGTGGTGGGCGGCGTGGTGTTGGCGCTGCTGCTGGACGTGCGCCGTCCCCGCGAGCTGCTGAGCGCGCTCGGAGACGGGTTAGGCGTACTGATGTTGGTCGGTGCGCCGACCGCTGCGCTGTGGTATGTGGCGCGCCTGCTGGAACAGTCCACCTATCGCCATGTGCACGAGCTGGGCGCCCGGCTCGGCGAGCTGTGGCCGATCCTGGCGCTGGGCGTTTTGGCGTTAGGCGCGGCTTGGTGGCGCGCGCAGGGGCAACGGCTGAGCTTGCGCCGTCTGGGTGGCTTGCTGACCGCCGCCGTGATCG
>JALSSH010000299.1 GCA_026984385.1 Ardenticatenia bacterium
TCTCCTCAGCTTCGCGCCGTGCACGAAGAGCGCCCCGCTCGCGTTCGGTTCGCCCGCCGGAGCGGGCGCGCCGCCTAGCCGCGCAGAGCGCGGCTGACGCGCGGCATTCGCCGCGCGTGGTGCGCTGAAAGCGCACGGCGGCGCGCCCACAGCGCTCACAACGCGCCACGTTCATTTTCCCCGAACCGCTCCCGAATGTAGTCCACCACCACCGGATCGATCCGCCCCGCGTCCTCCGGCGTCCAGCGATTCTCCAAATTTTCCGTGCCCACAAAGGCCCAGAAGGCCTCGACCGCCGCCTCGTCCCAGCGCTCGTCAGCCGTGCCCCGATAGTAGCCCAGCCGCGCAAGCACACCTTTCAGCTCGCGCGCCAACGCCCCTTCAATCGGCAGCAGCGCATCCGGATCGGGCGTGCCGAAGTAGAGCTTGTGCAGCGCCATCAGCTCGCCCAGCCGCGCGACCGGCTCGGTGTGGTCGTCCACGCGCAGATCGAGGTAGCGGTCGTTGTTGCCGCCGTAACCGCCGTTGGGCTTCACCACCAGGATTGCCGCCGACTGCTTGCCACGCCGATCCCCGCCCGCTTGTTCACCGGCCACCAGCGCCGCGTAAAGCCGATCCTCCAGCGGGCCGCGCGTCGTCTCAAAAGCGCGCGCCATCGCCTGCACCACGTCCGCGCCGCTCAGGATATTGCCCTGGCAGGTGTACCCTTCTCCAATCTGATGCCCGGCCCACTCGAAGCACTCCGCGCCGGTGTAGGCTGCCGCGCGCCCTTGCGCATCTACTAACCCCACCTGGCGATCCTCACGGTCTTCGTCGTCGGCCAGCAAGCGTTCCAGCGCCTGCTGCGCGCTCAGCCCTTTTTCCATCAGCGCCAGGCCGCGCGGCCCGTAGGTGACGTTGGCGAAGGCTTGCGTTGCCACCGCGCCGACGCCTGCGCGTGCCCACCCCACCACCGATCCCACCGCCAAAAACTTGCTGGCGACAGCCACGCCCCAAGCGTTTTCTTCAGCATCGCGTGCCACAATCGAAAAGGTCATCGTCGCATCTCCTCCTTAAAACGGCGGATCGCTGTCAAAGAACAAGCGCCACCACAAGCGCCAGGGCGGAACTTCCGGCGGAGGCTCTGGCGTGGTGACAAAAACGGGCGGCGGCGCGGTCGGCGTGACGGTGGTCAAGCCCGCCGGAATGGGGATCACCAGCACCTCGCCCTCGCGCACCATTTTTCCCTCGGTGTGCGCCCAATGTTCCACGCTGCGGTCGCTGGCTGCGTAGTCGCGCGCCTTGAGCAGCTCCACGTGTTGTGTTTCCAAGACGCCGATGGTCGCTTGCAACCGTTGACGTTCGGCGGCCATTTGCTGACGGCGCGCGATGCGCCCGCTGAAGTTGATCACCAACAGCAACCCGATCGAGAGCACCGCCGCCAGGATGATTTGCACGGGGGAAAGACGCTGTGCCCGCCGCCGACGGCGCGGGGCGGAGCGTGGAGGTGCTGCGTTTTGCGAGGGATGCGACGTGCTCATAGTGGCTCCGACTGTTTGGCTTGCAATCCCGCACAACCCTACCACAGCCGCCGCGCGCCTGCAACGCAAAAACCCAGGCTATCCACCTGGGTTTGAAGGTATGCTTATTTCAGTGCCGAAGGTGGGAGTCGAACCC
Organism: Ardenticatenia bacterium; assembly: GCA_026984385.1. Classification (GTDB taxonomy): domain Bacteria; phylum Chloroflexota; class Anaerolineae; order Aggregatilineales; family Aggregatilineaceae; genus JALSSH01. The sequence goes on from JALSSH010000299.1 coordinate 1,657, forward strand.
ACACCCTCGCAATGAGGACTGCGCCCTGAACGCAGCGCGTCTGCCAATTCCGCCACTTCGGCAACTCACGCTCCACATTGTAGCGCGCTTGTGTGCGCTGTCAAGCCCGATTTTGGGGCTTGGCGTCGTGCAAAACGCACTGCGTACTATTGTCAAGAAAAGGGAGTTTCGGTAAGATAGGAGCAGACGCGGGCATGGTGTAGTGGTAACACAACAGCCTTCCAAGCTGTCATCACGGGTTCGAGTCCCGTTGCCCGCTCCTAACGTCCGGCCTGGGTGCCTGGACGTTTTTCGCGCCAGGGCTTGTAGCTCAGCGGTTAGAGCAGCCGGCTCATAACCGGTCGGTCGCAGGTTCGAATCCTGCCAGGCCCACACCTTTCCCAGAGCCACCGTCCGCATCGGTGGCTCTGGCGCATCCGGCCCGCCTGCACCACGCCCTCCTAAGCCTTTTCCACACGCAGGAGCAAACGATGAGCACATTAGAGGCGCTCTGGCGCGCGTATCAAACCGACGGTTATATGGCAGTGCGCCACACCACATTAGCGCCTACACCGGAAAACGCCTTGGCCTATTTCTACTTGGCGCTATTGGCTTTTGGCGAAAACGATCTGCCCCAAGCGACTCACTGGGCACAAGCCGCAGCCGAAGCAAAACCGCGCAGCCGTGTTTTTAGGCAGGCAGCGCGCTATTTGGAGCGCGTGCAAGCCCAGGGCAAAGCGCGCGTCTATGTGGACGGAAACGCTTTTGCCGCGTTTATTCGCGGGGGGAGCAATGTGGCGCTTTACAAAGCGGTCAGCGCTGCGCTGAGCGAGCGTTACGCGGAATCCGAGGCGCTGCGTTTGCTCGACATCGGCGTAGGGGACGGCTTGGCGCTGTTGCCCGCGCTGCGCAACAACATCACGCACTTGACCCTGGTTGAGCCTTCCGAAGAGATGTTGCAACGCACCGTCCAAAGCCTCAACGGGCGCGGCATT
>JALSSH010000300.1 GCA_026984385.1 Ardenticatenia bacterium
GAGCGCGTGATCGCCGCGCTGAACGCGGATCGACCCTTTCAACTGGCGAGCATTTTCAAAGTGCCCGTGCTGGTGACCGCGTTTCGGCAAGCAGAGGCGGGGCGCTTGGACTTGGACGCACGCCATCCGCTGCGCCGCGCCCATAAATTGATCGGCAGCGGCATCCTGGCCCAGCTCGACGAGGGGCTGCGGCTCACCTTGCGCGATTTGCTCACGCTGATGATCGTGCTTTCGGACAACACCGCGACCGATATGGTGTTGGAACTGCTCGGCGGGGTGGTGGCGGTGCAGCGGGAAGTGCAAGCGCTCGGCATCGCGGGGCTACACATTCGCCACACCACGCGCGAGTCGCTGTGGGCAGTTTTCCCCAGCGAGGAGCTGGCGCTTTCCGACGCGGAGATCGAGCGCGTGCGCCGAGAGCAGCGTTTGCCGCGCCACGACGAGCGGATCGCACCGGACGCGCCGACCAACGTCGGCACGGCGCGCGCGCTGGCGACGCTCTTGGCGCGGCTGGAAGCGGGGCGCACGGCGTCGCCCGCCTCGACCGCCGCCATGCGCACGATCTTGGCGCGGCAGATGTACAATCAGCGGCTTTCGCGCGCCTGGCCGACGGAGCTGGCCTTTGCGCACAAGACCGGCACGCTCGGCGCGATGCGCGGCGACGCGGGGATCGCGTATTTTCCGACGCGCACGGTCGCGGTTGTCGCGCTGGCGGAAGCACAGGGCGCGCCCTTGCCGTTGCCACCGAGCTGGGAACAGCGCGGAGATGCGCTGCTGGCGCGGGTCGGTGAGGCGGTCTGGGTGTGGGCGCGATGAAGGGGGCGGCTTCGCCCAACGCTACGGCGAGCCGCGCTGCGCACGGTTCGCGGTATAATCGGCGACAGCGCTTTTGCCCACATGAGGAGACCGCACCATGCCGACCCCTACCCCGCCTGCCGAACGCGGCGCGCTACTTTCCGAGCACACCCACCCACGCCCCCGTTTGCGCCGTCTAACCGGCTGGTTGTTGGCGCTCGGGCTTGCGGGGATGGCTTTTGGCGCGCTCGGGCTGTTTGTGTTCGGCCTGGGGTATCAAATGCCCTTGTTGCTGCTGGCGATCCCGTTCCTGATCGTGCTCGGCGGGCCACTGGTGCAACTGGCGGTTATGCACCCCCACATCCGCGTTTACGAGCGCGGTTTGTGGCTCAAGCCGCTGCTCTGGCCGCCGAGCTGGGTTGATTGGGAAGCCATCCGCAGCACCGAAAAACACACCTTGATCCGTCGCGGCGTGCAAAAAGAGGGCCAACGCGAACACTTCGGCCAATTGATCGTGGTGGAGCGTGGCTTGCCCTGGCCCTATCGCGTGGTGGCGGGCATGGCCGGTTTGGGCTGGGACAAACACGCTTTCGGCATCTCCACCTACGGGCACACCGACTACAAAAAGCTGCTCAACGCCATTCAGCGCCACAAGCCGCACTAAGCCGCCACGCCGCCCCCCTGCACGCCAGCAGGCAGTGTACGCCATTCAGCGCTCGCCGCGCGCGCCGGCGAGGGCCTAGGGGCGCGCCCTTGTGAATTTGAAGAGCTTGCCACCGCCTGCCCGCAGATCAACGGTAAAGGTTGTGCCCTCTGCCCCTATTTCGAAGGGGACTTCTTCCCACTGGTTGTTTGTGACGTTGAAGACTTGGAGACTATCTAGAACGCCGTTTATAGCCACCTTTGTGGTGATCGGCTCGGAATAGCTCTTGTTCATCAACATGAAATGGTTTTCGCGCCCCGCTTCATCCTTGAAAAAACCCACCACCAAACGGGCACTCCCCAAAACCTCAATAAAATTGGCGGCGGTTGAAGCCGAAGCGTTTTCATCGTCGGTGTGGTAGACGTTTGTCGTCGTCAGGTGCAACATGATCGCTTTCAACGCGGATATTTCGGCGTTGATGCTCTGGAGCGAGGGGTAGATTATGTCCCTGTCCGGATTTCCCGTTACGCCCCACTCGTGATCCCAGTGAAACCAGATGATGCCGTGTACCCCGTAAGTTAGCGACGAGTAGACCAACCAACGGTGTTCGGCTCTGGTGGGCGTTCGCCACTCTAAACACTCGTGTTCTTCGTCTTCTTTGCAATCGAGCGCCCCCACGCTTGTCCCCACAGTGCCGACGGCCTGAACGATGTTGTAAAACGGAATGCCGTGTTGCAACGCATGTTTTCTCAAGCGCCCGAGTTGCGCAAAATAGGCCTCGTTGTCATCCCATGTGTTGCCCTCTGCGTCTCCGAAGAAATTGTATCGATCCGAGCACAGCAATTCGGCTTTCGTGGTTCGGAGAAAGTCTTCTATATACTCGTCGTCGCCGATCTCGTTTTCAAAATAGGGCCACAGATTGACAAAGCTCACGCGCGCGGGGTCTTTTTCTTTGATCCGCTGAATAACTTTGGCGATGTTGGGGAAAGCCGAGGGGAAAGGCTCGTCGCAAATGTAATAGCCGATCAAATTCGGGTCGTCTTTATACTTTTCGATCGCCGCATCAAGCCGCTGCATCATCGCGTCGGTGATCTCCGGCGGAGCGCTTTCGGGGCTGCCCCGTAGCACATCCTCCCCCTCCTCTATCACACTCGCCACGTCCAAAAAATATTTGAAGC
>JALSSH010000301.1 GCA_026984385.1 Ardenticatenia bacterium
CTCAACCGCGCATAAGAGCGCATGAGCTGCGCCTCGATCGCGTCCTCCGCCAGCCCCTCAGCCAACAGATCGGCGCGGAAGCGTTCGCCCATCGCGTGCGCCAGCGCCGCCCGCCGCTCTGCGCTCGTCACCACCGCGAAACGCCAGGGTTGGCGGTTGTGCGCGGAGGGCGCCCAGCGCGCCGCTTCTAACAAGCGCTCCAGCACGGCGCGCGGCACAGCGCGGGACGTGTAGCGACGGATCGAGCGCCGCTCTCGCATGATAGCAAGCAGCGCCTCGGCGTTCACGACGCTCACCCTCCGCCCTCCTGAAAGTCCCCGTAAAGGTCAAGTCCGCGTGGGCGCACCAGCTCAGTGGCGCGACCGTCCCCTTCGGGGAGGCGTAAACCGCGCACCAACACCACCGGCAAGCCTTCCGCCGCCTGCCCGCTGAGCAGCCCCGCCGCCGCCGCGATCTCGTCGCCCAAGCCGGTGACGGTCACCTCCAACGTGCGCCCGTAAAGGTCAGGCTCGCCGCGCCTATCCCACAACGCAGGCAAGCCCGCCAGCCCAATCGCCACGCCGACCGTGCCCAGCCGGAACGGTCGCCCATGCGAATCGCTGATCACCACGCCCGGGGCCACACCTGTGAGCGTTTGCAGCCGCGCGCGGATCGCGCGGGCGGAGGCGTCCGGATCGCGGGGCAGCAACAGCACCCAGTGCTCACCTGCCCGTCCCACGTTGGAATGGTCCACGCCGGCGTTTGCCAGCGTGAAGCCCAGCCGATGGCGCACGATCAACACGTCGCGGCGCATTCGGGAAATGCCTTGCGCTTCGCCCAGGATCACCTCAACGAGGCGCGGGTCTTTGTTCACGACTGCCGCCACACGTCGGGCGCGCTCCGAGGGCGTCACTTGGCGCAGGTCTACGAAACGCCCTTCCGCCTTGGAAACCAGCTTGGACGTGATCACCAACACGTCGCCCGCGCGCAGAGACAACCCCGCCCTTTCCAGCGCAGCGGCGATCAACTGGGGGAGGTCATCCCCGGGTTGGATATGGGGAATGCCCGGGACGGCGATCAAGGTCAATTGTGGCGGCGAGGATGGCGTTTGCACGGTCACTCCAAGCCGGTGATGCGGATGCCCGCGCCTGCGACCTTGTAGCGCTTGTTGATGTAGAGCAAGACGGGCGTCAGCGCCTCGACGGCAACCGCGTTTGCCAGCGGGCCGGCGTCTACCGCGCGCATCCCATCTATCGCCTCGACCAGTTGCGCCACCTCGTTTTTGGCTTCCGCGTCGTCTCCGCACATCAGCACGTCGCAGTTGACGCTGTGCCGAAGTTCCTTCAGGTGCGCCGCGCCCACGTTTTGGAAGGCGGCTACCACACGCACGCCCTTGCCCAGCAAGGCTTGCGCTTCTAGGCTGGCGGCTTTGCCCGGGGGCACGTATACCGTGCGAATCTTCGGCGGCTTGAGCGGGACGGTTACGTCCACCAGGATTTTGCCCTGCACTTGCTCTTTGACAGACTGCAAAATCGCTTCGTGCGCGGCATACGGCACGCTCAACACCACCAAATCCGCTTCGGCGGCGGCCTGCACATTGTCCATGCCCTGGATCAACGCTTCGCCCAAAATCTCGTTGAGTTCGGCGGCTTTGTTTTGTGCGCGTTCGGCGCTGCGCGAGCCGATCAAAACGCGGTAGCCGCTGCGCGCCCAGCGCAAAACCAAGCCCGAGCCTTCCTTACCCGTGCCACCGAGCACGGCAATCGTCAGCATTTTAGGGTCTTTAACCAACGTGATGTCCTCCTATTCGCGCAGCGCTTGTTGCGCAAATTTTTCGTAGCGTTCCCAAACGGTGGGCGCGTAAGCGCGCGCCTCTGCGGTGATGGCGGCCTCGTCCAACGTGAGGAGCTGGCGGTCACGCATCAGCACACGCCCGGCCACGATAGTTGTGGTCACCATCGAGGCCTCAAAGCCGAAGAGCACGTGCCAGGGAAAGTTGCCCACCGTCAGTGGGGTGAAGGGGTGATAGTCCACCAAGACCACATCTCCCGCCGCGCCCCGGGTCAGTTGCCCCAGCGTCTGTTCGGGGAAAAACAGCTCGGCCAAACGCGCATTGTTGGACATCGCCACGCGCGCCACCGCGTCGCCGGGCGCGCGGCGCGGGTCGCGGTTGACCACTTTGTGCAGCAGATAGGCGGCTTTCCATTCCGCCCACATATTGTTACTAAAGCCGTCGTTGCCCAAAACGATCCGCATTTCTTCGGCCAACATCCCGTCAAAGTCCATCGCGCCCACGCCGTTGTTCATGTTGGAGCGCGGCTGGTGCGAAACCCAAGTTTGCGTTTCGCGCAACACTTCGCGCTCGCTGGCGTCAATGTGGATCGCGTGCGCCACGATGGTTTTGGGGCCGAGAACCCCCAAACGGTGCAAACGATGCACCACGCGCTCACCGCTGCGGCGCAAGCTATCTTCTTCGTCGGCCTCGTGCTCGGCCACGTGGATATGGAAGCCGGTTTCCAACCCCTCCGACGCCGCGACGCACTGCTCCAGTGTCTCGTCGGAAAGCGTCAAGCCGGCGTGCAAGCCAAAGGTCGCGGAAACAAGTGGACGCTCACGTGCCGCCTTGAGGAAACGCAC
>JALSSH010000302.1 GCA_026984385.1 Ardenticatenia bacterium
CGCACGCGGCGGCGACCGGCCAGATCGAGGACGAGGTGCTCTACTACCTGATGAGTCGGGGCTTGCCGCGCGCGGAAGCGGAAAAGTTGGTGGTGGACGGGTTCTTTGTGCCGGTGCTGGACCGTATCCCGTTTGAAAACGTGCGCGAGCGGCTGTTGGCGCACGTGGAGCGCAAGTTGCTCGGCGCGTAGGCGGGCGGGGGCTTTGCCCCCGCGCCCCCAGCAGGGGGTAACCGCCCCCTGCACCCCCCGCGAGCCGCGCTGACGCACGGCTCGCGGAGCGGAGCGTGGGGACGTGTGCGGTCATCGCGCGTTGGCGCGCCGCCCGCAGGGCCTGGCGCAGCCAGGCCCTCGAAGCGACGCAGTCGCTTCGGTGCGCTCTAGAGCGCACGCGGGCGGCGCGCCGATCCGACGAGCGCTCGCAAGCGGTATGTGTTCCTGTGCCGCCCAAAGTTCTTTGCTTACTGTGCCGCGTCGAACGCGCAGCGTTCGCGCGGCGGGGTCAAGGGGCGTAAGCCCTTTGCGGGGGTGCGGGGGCAGCGCCCCCGCGTCCTACTACAGCGCGCTCCGACGGTATAATCAGGCGCAAATGCCTTTTATGCACAAAGCGAGAGTACACCATGAAGCAACCGCTTAAATCCCCTTTGGATATTGACGCGATCCGTGCGGATTTTCCCATCCTGGCGCAAGAGGTGCACCCTGGGAAGCCGCTCGTTTTTCTGGACTCCGCCGCCAGCAGCCAAAAACCGCGCCAGGTGATCGAGGCTATGCGCCGCTACTACGAGCACGACCACGCCAACGTCCATCGCGGCATCCACGTGCTCAGCGAGCGGGCGACGGCGGCTTATGAGGGCGCGCGCGACAAGGTGCAGGCTTTCATCAACGCGCGTTCTCGCCGCGAAGTGATCTTCGTGCGCAACACCACCGAGGCGATCAACGTGGTGGCGGCCACGTGGGGACGTGCCAACTTGCGCGCGGGCGACGTGGTGCTGCTCAGCGAGATGGAGCACCACAGCAACCTTGTTCCCTGGCAGTTACTGGCCGAACAGGTCGGCGTGCGGCTGCGCTATATTCCGGTCACGGGCGCGGGCTTGTTGGACTTGGACGCTTACGCGGCGCTTTTGCGTGACGAGCCGGTCAAGCTGGTGAGCGTGATGCACGTGAGCAACGTGCTGGGCACGGTCAACCCGATTGCTGAGATGATCCGTCAGGCGCACGCGGCGGGCGCGCTTTTCTTGGTGGACGGCGCGCAAAGTGTGCCGCACGTGGCGGTGGACGTACAGGCTTTGGACGCGGACTTTTTGGCTTTTTCCGCGCACAAGATGGCCGGCCCGACGGGGATCGGCGTGCTTTATGGCAAGCGTGAGTTGCTGGAGGCGATGCCCCCGTATATGGGCGGTGGGGACATGATCCGCACGGTGACGTTGGAAGGCAGCACCTGGAACGATTTGCCCTACAAGTTTGAGGCAGGCACGCCCGCGATTGCCCAGGCGGTGGGCTTGGGCGCGGCGGTGGACTATCTGACCGCGTTGGGCATGGAAAACATCTTGGCGCACGAGCAAGACGTGGTCGAGTACGCTTTGGAGCGGCTGAGCGAAGTCCCGGGCCTGACGCTTTACGGCCCGCCGGCGGAGCAGCGTAACGGTGTGGCGACCTTCACCTTGCGCGATCTGCACGCGCACGACATCGCGCAGTTGCTGGATGCGGAGGGCGTGGCGGTGCGTGCCGGTCACCATTGCGCTATGCCGCTGCACCGCAAACTCGGCGTTCCGGCCACAGCGCGCGCCAGTTTTTACGTTTACAACACGCGCGCCGAAGTGGACGCGCTGGTCGAAGCGATCTACAATGCGCGTAAAGTTTTTGGCCTGGTATAAGGCGCAGGGGAGGGAAAAACGCCTATGGACATGTACATGGAAAATATCATTGACCACGGTCAAAATCCGCGCAACTTCGGCGAGCCGCTCCAACCCGCAGACATTGACTACGAAGACGAAAACCCCTTTTGTGGCGACCATTTGCACCTGACCGCGCGGCTGGACGAGCAGGGCCGCGTGGCCGAGGTGCGTTGGGAGGGGCACGGTTGCACCATCAGCCAGGCTTCCGCCTCGATGTTGGGGGAGGCGATGCTCGGCAAGACGTTGGAAGAGCTGCGCCACTTCAGCCGCCAAGACGTGTTGGATATGCTCGGCATTCAGCTTAGCCCGACGCGGCTCAAATGCGCGTTGCTGGCGTTGAAGGTGCTCAAGGCCGGCGCTTATGGCCTGACCGATTGGACGGGTGAGGAAGACGAACACGCATGAGCGCCGTCGTCGCTACGCCCATGACGGACGCGCTGCGGGCGGTGTTGCGTCGCGCGCGTCAAGAAGCCGAACGCCGTCACAATATCTACGTGGATGTGGAGCATTTGTTGCTGGGGCTGTTGCGTCAAACCGACGGGACGGCCTGGCAGCTTTTGCAACAGGCGGGCGCCGACTCCGACGCGCTTTATGCGCAGGTGGCGGAAGCGGTCGGCATGGAGCGCCCAGAGCCGAACCCCGTGCGCGGCTATAGCAGCGCGGCCCAACGGGCACTTTTCCGCGCGCAACAAGAAGCACACGCTTTGGAGCACGCG
>JALSSH010000303.1 GCA_026984385.1 Ardenticatenia bacterium
ACCATGACGCACGGAGGCGGCTTTTGCGAACGGCACGGGCCTTATGACCCACCGCACACCACGTGCCCCTACTGCGCGCTGGAAGCTCAGCAACGCCTGGCTTACGGCCCACCGGAAGCTACCGTCCACACCGCCGCGACCGCCGTTGAGCCAGCAGACGATAGCGACTTCGCGCGCTATGTGGCCGTGCCTCGTCTTGCGGCAGACGAAACGGAGGCACTGGCTCAAGACGCCGCCGAACGTCTTCCCGACGCCGAAGACGCCACCGCAGCCGACGGCGAGGCGCTCACCGTGCCGCTGGCTTGGCTGATTGTCAAAGCGCCGCCCGCACACCGTGGAGCAGTGTTGCCCGTGCAACCCAACCAAGTGATCGGGCGTGAGGGCGATATTCGTTGGGACGACCCGAGCCTTTCCCGCCAACATGCGCGCTTCACGCTCGAACCGCCCGCCGACCAGCCGGACAGCGCTCCCCTTTTCCATATTTGGCCCTTTGGCCCCACCCATCCGGTCTACGTCAACGGCCAGCCGGTGCGCGGAGCAACACCGCTGCAAGAAAACGACGAAATCCGCTTGGGAGAGACACTTTTTGTCTTCAAGGTGCTTTGGGACTGACCGAAACGCACGCACTGCGTAAGTTTTTTGACGGACGCCGCTGCAACACCGCGAGGTAAACGGAACAAACGATGAGCCAGCCACCCGCCGACGCGCTCGATGTACGTGTTGCTATGCTGACCGATGTCGGGCGCAGCCGTACCCAAAACCAAGACGCCATCGGACGCCTGACGCCCACCGATCCGGACGTGTTGCACCGCTGGGGTGAGATCGTCGTGCTGGCGGACGGGGTGGGGGGGTTGCCCGCCGGTGACCTTGCCAGCCAATACGCGGTGAGCACCATCCTGAGCAGCTATTACGATGAGGAATACACCGACGACGACCCCGCCCGTCGGCTGGCGCGCGCTGTTGCGGAAGCTAACCATGTGGTCTATCAGGAGGGGCAAGCGCAAACCCCGCCCAGCAAGATGGCGACGACCGTTGTGGCGGCGGTCATTCGCGGGCGCGAGTTGGTGATCGCCAGCGTGGGCGATAGCCCGGCCTTTCTGTTGCGGGACGGTGTCGCTCGCCAGCTTACCCGCGCTCACACTGTCGAAAATGTGGCGCGCGAAGCCGACGCCGAGGTGCCGGACGAGTTGCGCCATAAGCTGGTGCGCGCGTTGGGCACTCAGCCGCGCGTCCAAGTGGACGTGGTCAGCGGACGGGTGCGTGACGGGGACTATGTGGTGCTTTGCAGCGACGGGCTGACGCGCTATGTGACACCCGAGGAGATCGTCGCCCACGTCACCGAGCAGGAGATCGAGGGAGCGGTGGCGGCGCTGATTGCTTTGGCGAACGAGCGTGGCGGCGCGGACAATATCTCCGTGATTGTGCTGGCGTTGCGCGACGAGAGTTTGCTCCACGCACCCGACCCGATGCAGTTCTGGGGGCATCCGCGCCGCGCCGAACGCGCTACGCGCCCCGACCGTCCACGCCCGAGCACACGGTCCGCGGAGCAAGCTCAAGACGCCGCCGCCTTGGGCGAGGCTTGGCAGGGCGCATGGCGTTTTGTGCGCAGTAATGCGGTGGTGGCCGGTGGCAGCATGGCCGCGTTATTGCTCGCTTTCGTGTTGGTGATGTTGGCGTTGGCACGGTTGGGCGGCGACGAAACCCCACCCACGCCCACACTGCTCCCGCCCACGCAGCACACCGCGACCGCTGCGGCGGCAGTTTTGTTGACCGAAGAGGCCAATTTGGCCGCGACTTCTGCCGAGATCGCACGGCTGACGCTCACCCCGCCCACAGCGACTTACACACCGTCCCCCGTGCCCACCAGTGGCCCGATGTTGGAATCTGGCACATGGTTTCGCGTGTTGGACGGTGAGCCGATCCCCGCCTACGCCGAGCCATCGGTCGAAGCAGAAGCCGCGACCCCGCTCCAGGCGGACGCAAATTATCGCGTCACGCGCGTAAACCACGACGCCCCGCGTGGCCCCTGGTATCAAGTCGTGGACAATTTGGGGCTGGAAATGCGCTGGGTCAGCGGCCCGAGCTTGCATCAGCGCGTGTTGGCGATTGACGCAGGCGGTAATCCACTCCCCGAAGGGTTACAGCCGCCGGACGTGCCTCCACCCGAAGAATATCTGCCGCCGACGGCAACTTCTGCGCTTCCGCCGACCATCACGCCCGCGCAAACTTCCGCGACCGGGGCACCGACGACGGCGACCGTGCCCGCGCCGACAGCCACCCCGAACATCACCTACGGCGTGGAAAATTGGACGGCGGGCGTGCGTGTGCAGGCGAAGCTGGCGCTCGATCTGTGCAGCGCGCCGAATGTGCACGCTTGCGACTTGGGGCAAGTGGCCGCCGGAGAAACCGGCGTGATCGGCGAGGGGCCGGTCGCTTCCGGCGAACATTGGTGGTGGGAAGTGGACTTTGCGGACGGGCGCAAGGGCTGGGTCGCGCAGGTGTTGCTGGGCCTCGCGCCGTAACTTGAGCTGTCCTATTCGGCACGCGGCGCTTGCTCAATATGGAATACCAGCGCTGTATCCCCGATCTCGATGCGGTCGCCGTCGTGCAGCTTTTGCGCCATCACGCGCTCTCCGTTGATCTGCGTCCCGCGTGAGCTTTGCTGATCCTGCAAATAGAACGCGCCGTTGCCGTAACGGATGCGAAAGTGTTTGCGAGAGACCTTCGGATCGTAAATTTGCACGTCGCACACTGTGGAGCGGCCTATGAGCGTGTCGGCTTGTTGCAAGATAACGCGCTGGCCGATCATCGCGCCGCTGACGCCTTCCAGCCAAGCGTGAGGCATATCCGGTGGGCGTTGAGGGCGCACAGTGCGCGGCGCCGATGGGGGCGAAAGGGGCGCGGCGACGCTCGGCGATGTGATGGGGCGGCTTTCCGGCGCGAAGGTGGGGGCGTCTGGGCGTGGAGCTACGACGGGCGACCCCATCGGTCGGGTAGAGGGGGGCGCCGGATAGGTGGGGTAGGGCGGTGGCGGTTGATAGCCGTGTGGACGGGGGAGCGGGGCGCGGCAATTGAGGCAAGCGGCGCTTTCCAGCGGGTTCATATAGCCGCATTTAGGGCATTGCACCAGGTTACCGTAGATGGCCGGTTCGTGGGGGCGGGCGTGGCTACGACGGTTGGCGCGCCAATAGAGCGCCAGGAGCACGATACCCGTGATGAACGCACCCAATGCACTGACGGCTACGATGAGTAGGATCGCACTTTCCACCGGCTTCACCCCTTATGCTGACTTTAGCGCTCACTTCCCAGTATAAAGTCCTGGGCGGGCGCTGGCAACTTGTGGGCGTGCGTGTGCTTGTGCAATCGGCCACTTCTGGGCATAATAGACCCATAGAGGCAATAGAACAAACCACACGGCTGACTTGTGGAACTCAAACAGGGCTTCGAAAGTCGCCCTGAAAGATTTTGGCTGCGCACCGACCCAATCCGTCATTCGTTACCGAAAAAAAACGGCCTAAGTGACGCACAACAAGTGCGCAGAACAAATCGCAGTACAGAAAAAACGCCTTTGGCGGCGTGGCAAAGGGTCTCTCGCCTTCACCTTGCAAACGGAGGGAGAAGCTCGCCCTTTGAGGAGATGTGCTGAGCCAGATATGTAGCGAATATGGCTGCCTACCCACAGGGCAAAAGCGGGTTTTTTCCGCGTATCTGATGCCCTGAACCATGCAGACTATCGCGCCCGTGTTTGCCAACAAACGCGGGAAGTAAGCGATGGTGTGAGTTCCTCATCCATTATGATTTGCGTCTATTCCACAACAGCCGTGGTGGTATGCCAACGGCTGTTGTGTGTTTGTGTGGGAGCGACGCGGTGAGCTATCGCACCATCACGGCCCTGGAAGCCCAAAAACGGAACGTCGAGCGCGTCAATCTCTATCTGGACGACGAATTCGCCTTCGGCCTGCCCGCGATCGTGGCCGCGCATTTGCGCGTGGGGCAACGCTTGACCGAGGCGGAGATCGAGGCTTTGCGCCAAGCGGATGCGGTCGAACGGGCCACCGACCGCGCCGTGCGTTTGTTGGCGCGTCGTCCTTATAGCAAAGCCGAGCTGCGCCGCTATTTGGCGAAAAAAGACGTGCCGAACGCGGTGGTCCAGGCAACACTCGCCAAATTGGAGCGCTTGGGCTATGTGGACGACCGCGCCTTTGCGGACTATTGGGTGGAAAACCGCGAGCGTTTCCGCCCGCGCGGGCTGCGCGCTTTGCGCTACGAGCTGCGCCAAAAGGGCATCGCGGCGGAGATTGTCGAAGCGGCGTTGCAAAACGTTGACCCGCACGCTTCCGCTTATCGTGCTGCACAAACTTACACACGCCGCTTGCGCGGTTTGGCTCGCCGCGACGCCCAAAACAAACTGGCGGCTTTTTTGCAACGCCGAGGCTTTGCCTATGCCGTTGTCCGTGAGGTGGTCGAAGAGGTGTTAAGCGAGCTGGAAGCGACCCTATCGGACGAGGACTTTGCGGACACGAACGAGACCGACGAGATATGACAACACTTGACAGTGCGCAGGTTTCAGAAAGGAGGCAAGCGCCATTCCTTGCCCCGCTTTAGCGGGGTGTTCCCCGGCGCAATTTCTATGGAAATCGTCATGGCTTTGATAGGGTTGGTAATTGGCATCGGGTTGGGAGTTGGTGGGCTGATCGTCTACCAAAACTTGCAGGGACAAAAACGCCGACGCGAAGCGGAGAGCGAAGCCGAGCGTATCTTGAAAGAAGCGCAACATCAGGCCAAGCAAACGGCGATGGACGCGCAAGATGAGGCGCTACGTATCCAACGTGAGGCGGAAAAAAACGCCAAGCGTCGCCGTCAGGAGCTGGACCGCGAGAGCGACCGTTTGCAAAAGCGGCGCGCCGACTTGGACGCGCGCTATGAGCGCTTGGAGCAACGCGAGCAAAACCTCAACAAACGTCAGAGCAAGCTCGACAGGCGTCAGAACGAGATTAACGCCATGTACGAGGAGCAGAAAGCCGAGCTGGAGCGCGTGGCCGGTATGACGCGCGACGAGGCCCGCCAAGAGCTGCTGACGATGGTGGAACAAGAGACCCGCCAAGATATGGCCCGCCGCATCCGTGAGATCGAAGCGGAAACCAGGCTGGAAGCCGACCGCCGCGCCCGCGACATCATCGCTTTGGCGATCCAGCGTATCGCTTCCGAGCACGTCAATGAAATCTCCGTGAGCGTCGTCCCGCTGCCTTCTGAGGATATGAAGGGGCGCATCATCGGGCGCAATGGGCGCAATATCCGCGCCTTTGAACAGGCAACGGGCGTGGATGTGGTGGTGGACGACACGCCGGAAGCGGTCACGATCTCCAGCTTCGACCCGGTGCGCCGAGAGATCGCGCGGCGGGCGATGGCGAAATTGGTGTTGGACGGGCGTATCCACCCGGCACGGATCGAAAAACTGGTGGAAGACGCGCGCAAAGAAGTAGAGCAAATTGTGCGCGAAGAAGGCGAGCGCGCCGTCTATGAGGCGGGCGTGCCCGGGCTGCATCCGGAGCTGATCAAGTTGCTGGGGCGGTTGAAGTTCCGCACCAGCTATGGGCAAAACCAGCACGCGCACTCGATTGAGACCGCGCATATCGCCGGCATGATTGCGGCGGAGCTGGGCGCAGATGTGGCGACGGCCAAAGCGGGCGGTTTGCTTCACGACATCGGCAAAGCCATTGACCACGAGATCGAGGGCACGCACGCTCAGATCGGCGCTGATTTCGCTAAGCGGTACGGTGTGCCGCCCAAAGTGGTTAACTGTATCGCGTCTCACCATCACGAAGTGGAACAGGAATGCGTCGAGGCGATCATTGTGGAAGCTGCAGACGCGATTTCCGGCGCTCGGCCCGGAGCGCGACGGGAAAGCCTGGAAACCTACATTCGCCGTGTCAAGGCTTTGGAGGACGTGGCGAAAGAGTTTAAGGGCGTGGAACAAAGCTACGCGCTGCAAGCGGGCCGCGAGGTGCGTATCATGGTCAAACCGGAGGAGATTGACGATCTGGCGACAACTCGCCTGGCCCGTGACATCTCCCGCCGCATTGAAGAGACGATGCAATATCCCGGGCAGATCAAAGTGACCATCATCCGTGAAACGCGCGCGATAGACTACGCCAAATAGCGCGCCACGTGACGCAAAACGCAAGCAAACGGCGGGATGCTCCGAAGCGCATCCCGCCGTTTTGTTGACCGCGCTCGTCAGGCGGACTTTTGCGGCTCGTCGCCCAAATACAGGCGGCGACGGTGCGCATGCACCTGAGCCAACGTCAGCCCCAGCGCGTCGATTAACTCATCGGCGCGCGCGTTGCTTTTTTCTCCTGCGCTGAGCCATGCGACCAGGCGGCCTTCCTCGTCCACGTGCAGATCGTGGATAAGGGGGCGCAGGTCGTAAGTTTTTTTACGTCGCACGCGCTCGATGTGCGGGCGAGCGAGCAGCTCTTCGGCGCGGGCGCGGAGATCGTCGGGAGTTAACGCCGGATCGCGGGGCGTGAGCACGTACTCGGCGCTGGTGACTTGGGGAGGCAGTGCAGGAGCGCGGATCGGCACGTCTTCCAGCGTATAAATTCGCAAGCCGTCGGGGGCTTTGGCTTGCAGACGTGCTATCCATGTTTGCGGAAAGTCGCCGTCCAGCCGAGCGGTGAGCCACACGTCGAGATATTCCCACTCGCTGGTCAGCCCCAAGGGCAAGGCGGCGGCAAATTGCAACCGTGGGCGCGGGTTGAAGCCCTGGGTATATTCCAGCGGCACATCGGCGCGGCGCAGCGTGCGTTCCCAAGTGGTAGCGAGGTCCAGATGCCCCACATAGCGCAACGCGCCAAACTTGCCGAAGCGGATGCGAATACGTTGGCGGGTCAGAGCCTGGTTCATAGCGCGGTGTCCTGGTCACCAAAGCGTGTTGCCAAACAAAAAGTGCCCATGCAGGCACTCATCCTACGCCGTATACAGGTAGGGCAGGTGAGATTCGAACTCACACGAGGTTCCCCTCAGCGGATTTTAAGTCCGCGGCGTCTACCGTTCCGCCACTGCCCCATATGTGAGCGTTTTTAGTCTAGCATGAGCGCGGGAGCGCGTCAACGGCTGGACGGGCTTTTTTGTGAGCGGATGCAGGGGGCCACGCAGCGGCAAAAAACGCCCCGATCATAGCATTGAAAAAGCTTGCCCGCTATGCTACAATGCTCCTCGCCTCGGCGGCCTGCGCACTTCCGGGCCGCTTCATTGTGTACATCGGCGGCGGTGCGCGGCTTGCGGCGGCCTGGGCGCACGCTGTAAACAAGTCAATTTTAAGGAAGCGTCCGATGAAGGAAGACCTGATCCGAGCACTGGAAGAGCAGTTCGTCCCCGAATACACCCATCCGGAACTCGCGCCCGGCGATACGGTGAAAGTCCACGTGCGCATCGTGGAAGGCAACCGCGAGCGTGTGCAGGTGTTCCAAGGGTTGGTGCTGCGCATTCGTGGGCGGGGCAAACAACAAACGTTCACTGTGCGGCGCATTGCCAGTCATGGGATCGGCGTGGAACGTACCTTCCTGCTGCACAGCCCGCGCGTGGAAAAGATCGAAGTGGTGCGCCATGCGAAGGTGCGTCGCGCCAAGCTCTATTACATGCGCGAACGTCGCGGCAAGGCTGCGCGGCTCAAAGAACGCCGCAACTAGCCCATCCCCAAGGTTACCTTTTGCGCCCAGCGTCTCTGTGACGGTGGGCGTTTGGTTTTGGGGCGTTTTTTCGTGTGGGGCGCTACCCCATGCTCCGCAGAGGGTGCAGGAACGTAGGCGGACAAAAAGCGTTCGCCGCCGTTGAGCGCCCGCCGTCGGGGGCGCGCCGCCTAGCCGCGCTCCGCGCGGCTGACGCGCGGCTCTGCCGCGCGTGGTGCGCCGAATGGCGCACGGGCGGCGCGCCCAACGGCCCACTCACCGCAGGCGCTCCCACGCTTCGCTCCGCGAGGCGTGCGTCAGCGCGGCTCGCGGGGGGGGCAGGGGACACTGTCCCCTGCTGGGGGCGCGGGGGCAACGCCCCCGCCGCTATTCCAGCTCCACAGCCAGCGCCACCGCCTCCCCGCCACCCAAGCACAAACCCGCCAGTCCACGCCGCAGCCCACGTCTCCGCAGCGCGTAGAGCAAGGTCACCAGCACGCGCGCGCCGGAAGCCCCAATCGGGTGTCCCAGCGCAATCGCGCCCCCGTGCACGTTCAGCTTCTCTAGCGGGATCGCGTGCCCGTTTTGCGCCAAGCCCTTCAGGTCGGCCAACACCTGCGCCGCGAAAGCCTCGTTCAGCTCCACCAAGTCCACGTCGTCCATAGTCCAACCTGCGCGCTCCAGCGCGCGCGGCAGCGCGTGGATCGGCGCGGCGAAAAGCCACTTCGGCTCGACCGCCGCCTGCCCATAGCCTACAATGCGCGCCATCGGCTGCAAGCCGTGCGCCTCGGCGTATTCCCGACTGGCGACCACCAGCGCCGCCGCCCCGTCGTTCAGCCCGGGGGAGTTGCCCGCCGTCACGCGCCCGCCTTCCACAAAGGCGGGCCGCAGCTTCGCCAGCGCCTCCAAGCTCGTGTCGGGGCGGATCGGCTCGTCCCGATCCACAACGGTCACCTTCCCCTTGCGCCCGCGTATTTCCACCGGCACGATCTCGTCGCGGAAAGCGCCCGCCTCGGTGGCCTGGTGCGCCAGTTGATGGCTGCGCAACGCGAATTCGTCCATCTGCTCGCGCGTGATCTCAAACTCACGGGCGATGAACTCCGCCGCCTCGCCCATCGCCCAGTTTTCCATGTGATCCCACAGCCCGTCCCAAAGCGCCGCGTCGGTCAGTTGCACGTGGCCGAACTTATGCCCTTTGCGTCCGCCGAGGTCCATGAACGGCGCGTTGGTCATGCTTTCCACGCCGCCCGCCAAGTACAAATCTCCGTCGCCCGCGCGGATCATGGCCGCTGCGATCATCACCGCCTTGAGACTGCTCCCGCAGACCTTGTTCACCGTCATACCGCCTACGTGCGGCGGCAGGCCCGCGCCCACCCAAATTTGGCGCGGGACGGCTTGCCCCGCGCCCGCGCCGAGCACGTGCCCGATGATCACCTCGTCGAAGTCCGCAGGGTCAGCGCCGCTGCGTTCCACCGCCGCGTTTACCGCAATGCGTCCGAGCTGCGGCGCGCTCAGCGAGGCCAGCGCGCCCAGCAGCTTGCCTTGCGGCAAACGCGCCGCGCTGAGGATCACCGCCTCCCGTTTATTTTTGTCGTGCGAAGTCATGGCGCTCAAAGTCCTTTCTTAAAAAATGTGTCTAAGTGCGTAAATTTCTCATGCCCAGGCCGCGCGCAACTTCTCCCATGTGTCCGGCAGCAACTCCGGCATCACGCGCGTACCGCTGATCACGGTCATAAAGGGCGTGTCGCCGCGCCAACGTGGGACGATGTGCAAATGCACGTGCTCGGGGATTCCTGCGCCGGCGCCCGCCCCGATATTCATGCCCACGTTGAAGGCGTGCGGCTGATACACCTTGCGCAGCGCCGCTAACGCTTTGTTGGTCGTCAGCATGAGGTCGGTCAACGTTTCGGCGGGCAAATTTTCCAATGAACGCACATGCGCGTAGGGGATCACCAGCAAATGGCCGGTGTTGTAAGGGTACAAGTTCAGCGCCACGAAGACATGCTCCGAGCGCGCCACCACGTACTCGCGGCGGTCGTAGTCTGCGTTGTCCGCCTCGCCCCGTCCTTTGAGGCAAAAGACGCACGCATGATCGCGCTTTTTGCGCTCCTCGTCTACCAAATACGGCATTCGCCAGGGCGTCCACAAAATTAAATCGTCCACCGTCGCCTACCTTCGCTGTCGCGTTCTGCGCTTCACCGTGCCCAATTGTATGCCGTCGCAAGCGGAACTGCCAACAAAAACTCGCCGCACGTCCGTAACCCCCGCGCGGGGACGGGTTATAATCTGTAGCCGAAAACGCAAGCGCCAGGGAGCAAAACCAACGCCATGAGCAAAAAGCTACAGCAAGCGAAAGCCGACTGGGAAGCGCGCACGCTGCAAAAAGCGCTCTCTCGCTTCCCCGAGCGCAAGGAACGCTTCACGACCAGCTCCGAGATCGAGTTGGAGCGCGTGTATTTGCCCGATGAAACGCTCGGCGAGGCCGCCGAAACCCGTTATCTGGAGCGGCTCGGCTTCCCGGGGCAATATCCGTATACGCGCGGCGTGCAACCGACCATGTATCGCGGGCGCTTTTGGACAATGCGCCAATACGCCGGTTACGCCAGCGCGGAAGAGACCAACGCCCGCTTTCGCTATTTGTTGGACGCGGGCCAAACCGGGCTTAGCGTGGCTTTTGACCTGCCCACCCAAATCGGCTACGACCCCGACCACCCGATGGCGTTGGGCGAAGTCGGGCGCGTCGGCGTGAGCATCCCCAGCGCGCGGGAAATGGCGCGGCTTTTCGAGGGTATCCCGCTGGACAAAGTTTCCACCAGCATGACGATCAACGCGCCCGCCGCCGTGTTGCTGGCGATGTATATCGTGGTGGGCAAACGCCAGGGCGTCGAGCCGCACAAGCTGCGCGGCACGGTGCAAAACGACATCCTCAAGGAATATATCGCGCGCGGGACGTATATCTTTCCGCCCAAGCCCTCGATGCGCCTGATTACCGACCTTTTCGCGTACTGCGCGCGCGAAGTGCCACGCTGGAACACGATCAGCATCAGCGGCTACCACATCCGCGAAGCGGGCAGCACCGCCGTACAAGAGGTGGCCTTCACACTCGCCAACGGCATCGCCTATGTGCAAGCGGCCATTGACGCCGGCCTGGACGTGGACAGCTTCGCTCCGCGACTCTCGTTTTTCTTCAACGCGCACAACAACTTTTTGGAAGAGATCGCCAAGTTCCGCGCGGCGCGCAGGCTCTGGGCGCGCATCATGCGCGAGCGCTTCGGCGCGCAAAACCCCAAGAGCTGGGCGCTGAAGTTCCACACGCAAACCGGCGGGAGCACGCTCACCGCGCAGCAGCCGGAAAATAACATCGTGCGCGTGACGCTCCAGGCGCTGGCGGCGGTGCTGGGCGGCACGCAGTCGCTCCACACCAACAGCATGGACGAAGCATTGGCGTTGCCCACCGAAAAGGCCGTGCAAGTTGCCTTGCGCACCCAGCAGATCATCGCGTATGAAAGCGGCGTGGCCGACACGGTAGACCCGCTGGCGGGCAGCTACGCGGTCGAGCAGCTCACCGACGAGATCGAGGCGCGCGCCCAAGCCTACATCGAGCACATAGACGCGCTGGGTGGGGCGCTGGCCGCTATCGAGCAGGGCTACATCCAGAGCGAGATCAACGAGGCGGCGTATGCTTATCAGCGCGCGGTGGAAGAAGGCGAGCAAATCGTCGTGGGCGTCAACAAGTTCACAAGCGAGGAAGCCGCCGAAGAACCGCGCGACATCCTGCGCGTTGACCCGGCCATCGAGGCGGCACAGCGCGAGCGCGTCCGCAAGTTGCGCGCGGAGCGGGACAACGCGCGGGTGCGCGAGTTGCTGGGTCGGCTGGAAACGGCAGCGCGTGGCTCGGAAAATCTGATGCCGCTTTTCATTGCGTGCGTGGAACACGACGCCACGCTCGGGGAAATTTGCGGCGTGTTGCGGGACGTTTTCGGCGAGTATCGCCAGAGCGTGACGCTGTAGCGAGGGCTTCGCCCCCGCGCCCCCAGCAGGGGTCGGATGACCCCTGCACCCCCCGCGAGCCGCGCTACCGCGCGCCTCGCGGCGCTTACCGTCCGCCGGTGGCCTAGCGTTTACGGCGAGTGGGCCGCTGGGCGCGCCGCCCGTGCGCCATTCGGCGCACCACGCGCGGCATCCGCCGCGCGTCAGCCGCGCGCAGCGCGGCTCGGCGGCGCGCCGATCCGGCGGACGCTCAACAGCGGCGAACGCTTTTTGCCCGCCCACGTGCCCCGCGTCCTCTGCGGG
>JALSSH010000304.1 GCA_026984385.1 Ardenticatenia bacterium
GAGCGCAATACGACGCGCCACGCTTTCCAGCAAGCGCTGATCCTCTTTTTGGCGCTCCCTGTCTTCTTCGGTCTGTGCCTGAATTGTGCCGATGACCTGGCCGCGCAACGTGATCTCTTGGGCTAGGTGCGGCCCAGAGCCGTTGCCGTCGGAGGCTTGGGCGGGCGACGCTTGGGCCTCAGCGTTATGCCCGACCGTCGGCGTTTCCGGCGTGATCGGTTCGACCTTGTTCAGGTCGTACTGATAACCGATGCTGGCCCCTTCGGCCAAACTGCCTAGGTAACGTTCCCAGGCCTCGCCGGTCAGTCGGCGGCTAAGTGCTTCGGCGTGCGCGATGGCTTCTTGCATCTCTTGATAGGCACGGGCGCTGACCACAGTGGAGGCAATATAGTTGGACATGGCCTCAAAAACGGGCAAGTTGTCCGTGTGGAAGGTGCCGGGTTGGTTGGCTTGCAAGTCCAACACGCCGATCACGCGATTTTCTACTACCAGCGGCACGGCCACCTCAGAGCGCGTTTCAGGCAGAAGCGGGTTGGGCAAGTGGACGTCGCTCTCGATCGTATCTTCCACCAACACGGAGGTGTGCGAATGGTAGGCGCGCGAGACGATAGAGGTTTCGCGCAAGTCTAGCCGATGTTGATATGCCAACAACTGCTGACCGACTTCGCCCGTGCCCGCCGCCAATATCGCGTAGCGTCCCACGTCATCGATCAAATAGACTTGCACATAGTAGAGATCGAATTGTTCGCGGATGTACTCTACCAAACGCGGCAAGAGTTGCTCTTGCTGCAAAGTGCTGGTCGCCATCTGCCCCACGCCCAGCGTCAGGAACACGTCGCGGGTGCGCGCCGCCACGCGCGCCTCCAGCATATCCACCAAGTCGCGGAGCCGGTTTGCCATCGTTTGGAAGGCCAGCGAAAGCTGCTTGATCTCGCCTGTGCCCAAAGGCGGCACTTCCACTTCCAACTCGCCGCCAGCCAAACGCCGAGCGATCCCTGAAAGCGTGATCAACGGGCGCGTGATGCGCGTGGCAGCCAACACGCCCAAAAACGCAGCCAGCAACGCCAGGCCCACCGTAACATAGGTCACGGTGGTACGCATTTGATAGTGCGTAGCCAAGGCCTCATCGACATCAAGCTCGGCCAACAGCCCCGTTCCGGTCTCCGGCAACCAGCGATAGACGCCGATAACCGGAGTGCCCCGATAGTCGTCATAAATGCCGCTACCGTTCTCTACCCGCATCACGCGCTCGACGCCTTCGCTGCGAATCGTATCTCCTACCTCAAAATCCTTGAAGCGGCTGGGGGTCAACAAAGTGTTTCCCCAAACCAGATACGTCTCACCGGTTTCCCCAAGACCCGCACGCTCCAACATGATTTGTTCCAACACGTTCAGGTTTAGCCGTGCGGCCAGCACACCTACAACTTCGCTAGGGGTGTTCGGGTCGCGGTAGATCGGGCGGGTGATGATCAGCGAAAGACTATCCAGCTCCGGGTCGTAATAAACCGGGCTTTGATAGGGAGCGTCTAATGTATATTGATAGTATGGCGTTTTTTGAACGTTAGCGCCTACGCGCTCTTCGTTTGAGGAAGCGAGCACAGTTCCCTGGGCGTCATAGTAGAAAACTTCCGTAAACCCCGGAGACTTCGCCACAGCGTCTGCAAAGACATTATTCAGCGTGCGCTGCAAAGAAGGACGGCTGACCAATTCGGGGTCGGTGACCAAGACAAAACGGGTTTGTGCGCTCGCACCAGAGCCTATCAACTCCAACGCGCTTCGGCTGAAGGACAACCACCCGATCACCTCTTGGCCTTTGATCTCGGCCACAGACTCTAACTGATGCGTGACCTGGTCTTCCGCCATCTTCCGCACACGTAAAAAAACCACAGCAAGCACAATGGTGACGGTGAGGAAAACCAAAAGCACCGCCGATAGCGCCAGTTGCCAACGTAAACGCTGCCACCAGGGAATTTTGATCTCGGGGGCAAGCGGGGAAGAAGGTTGAGACTGCACCGTTACACTCATAGCTCGCGCTCTTTGATGCTGAATGGGTCGGATAAATTCATGGACGATAGCTCATAATCTGTCGGGAACGCCGTATAGCCTGTGCCTAAGCCTCTTCAAGTGGCTCGTGCACTTCACGGTGTCCATCGTCGGATGGCATATGCAAGGTAATGGTTGTTGGGGCACGCAACGCCCGCCCAAGCTCTACGGCGGCGGTTTGCAACACTTCTTCGATGTTATGCGCGCTTTGCACCTGCTGCATAATACGGTTCAGCACACGCTCGCGGCGGCCCGCCAGTTCAACTTCCGCAAAAAGCCGCGCGTTTTGGATGGCGACCGAAATCTGACCGGCCAGCGTCTCCAACACGGAGATCAGCTCCGGCGTGAAGTGTCCGGCTCGGTCGGCCTGCACGTCCAGCACGCCTAAGACACGATCGCCGATCACCAACGGCAAAGCCGCCTCCGAAAGTGTTTCGGGCAACAACGGGTTTGCCAAGAAGCGCGGGTCTTCGCGCGTGTCGTTCACGACCAGGGGCGTTTTTTGACGAGCGGACTGGGCCACAAGGCTTTGTTCCAGTTGAA
>JALSSH010000305.1 GCA_026984385.1 Ardenticatenia bacterium
GTCTGTATAGTGAATGCCGGCAGCGGCCAGCTCATCACGCAAAGCACGGCTAACGCGCAAAAAATCATCGCGCCCGAGCGAGTCCATATCCGCGTCCACAATGATCTTTTCCAGCAGTGTGACGGGGTGTTGTGGCACTTTGGTTGCCATGATCAGCGCGCTGATCAAACGGATTTGGTCCGGCGAATAACCGAAGCCCGGCAACACTTCTGAGGCGATGCGCACGCTGATCTTCTCGTGGTTCTCGCTTTGCTCGATATGCCCGATGTCGTGAAAACAGGCAGCAGTCAACAAACACAGAAGGTCGTTTCCCTGGACGCCCTCGGCTTTTGCCAAGCGCGCAGCGGCAGGGAGCACATCGTCGAGCGTATGACGTGCGGAATGATAGTAGGCGGTACGGGGCAACTCGCTAGCCAACCGACGAGCTGCATAGGCTTTCGCTTGTTCATAGTCCGGTTTAGCCATCCGGTTTTTTCCTTGCTTGTAGCTAAGACGGTGTTACGATTGTGATGATAGTATTACACTTATTCGGTCGCCGCCACCGTCTTTTTGGGGCTTGCATCGTCTAGGCGAAAAACGCAGGCGCGTTTTGGGCAGCTCCTCGAAGCCCCCGGACAAAACGCGCTACTCACCCCGATGTTGGGAGACGTTGGGAATCAGCCAAGACAAGAAGGCGTCTTCAGAGCGCGTTTGCATGTAAACTCGCCCCGGGCCGGTCAGGTCTACCACCAACCCCTCGCCGCTAAAAAGCGTGGAGCGCACGCCGCCGATCGGGTGTACATTAAAGCCCATGCCCTCGGTAAAAGCTACCAGGTGACCGGTATCTACGGTATAGGCTTGGTTGGGCAACAGGTCTATGGGGTGAATCGCGCCGTAACTTGCCAAAAAGAGCAGCCCTTCCCCGCGTGCGCGGAGCATAAAAAGCCCCTCTGAAGCGAAAAACGTCTTGGCCCCGCCCCAGGTTACGTCCAAGTCGATCATGGCCGAAGAGGCGACATACGCGCCACTTTGTACCAACAGCGATTCGCCGCGCAAATCCAAGATCATCATGTCTCCGGGCATGGTGGGGGCCAGGTTAACTTGCCCACCGCTGGCCGGTGCTCGGAACTTGTTCACAAAAAAGCTTTCTCCGCCCAAAAAAGAGCGGGCCAACCCTTTGAGAAAGCCCTTGCCCCCCAACTGGGTTTCTAACTGCATTCCCGCCGTCATGCTGACCATAGCCCCAGGCTCGACATGGATCTCTTCGTATGGCTCTAGGTCTACCACTGCCATTGAGTAGGACGGTCGGTATAAGATTTCCGCGTGCATGTGCCATCTCCTTGCAAGGCGCTGGAGCGCGTAGCCCAGGCGAAGCTCTAACGAATTTCTGTTAGAAACGCTGTTTGTTTCAGTGTATGATGAAAGGCGGATAACGCAACCCCAGAGCAGTAGCTGCATCTAATATGGGTGTGTGTCAAACTAAGTAGAAGACGAGGGAAAACCCCATGCCTTTGATGGACCAAGATACCCAAAACCAGGTGCGTGAACTTCTCCAAGCGGTAGAAAAGCCGGTCACGCTACGCATGTTTACGCAAGAATTTGAATGCGGCTACTGCAAGGAAACGCGCCAGATCACCGAAGAGGTGGCCGAACTCAACGACCTGGTTTCGGTGGAAGTGTATCACTTTGTCGAAGATAAAGCCGAAGCCGACGCTATCGGCGTAGACAAGATTCCGGCCATCGCCGTTTTGGGCGAAGGTGGCAAGGACTACGGCATCCGCTTTTACGGCATCCCGTCCGGCTATGAGTTCACCTCGCTGCTTGAGGCGATCTTGTTGGTCGGCACGGGCAAGCACGACTTGCAACAAGCCACGCTAGACTTTTTGGCCGGCCTGGAAAAGCCGCTGCATCTGCAAGTTTTCGTGACGCCGACTTGTCCCTATTGCCCGCGCTCGGTGGTGTTGGCGCACAAGCTGGCCTTCGCCTCGGAAAAAGTTCGCGGTGATATGATCGAGGTGACAGAGTTCCCGCATCTGGGGCAGCGTTATAACGTGATGGGCGTGCCGCGCACCGTGATCAACGAAGAAGACTACATCGAGGGCGCGGCCCCAGAAGCAATGTTGCTGGAAAAGCTCAAAGCTGCTGCCAAACGCTCCTGAGCGGTGCGCAGCGGTCGCGCGCGCCATTGTTAGCGCGCGTTCGCAACTCGGAACACACCAGCGATGTGTTAAGGAGAGGAATCCATGGGCAAAATCAATATCGAACCGCTAGGCGCTCGTGTGCTCGTGCTGCCCATCGAGGGCGAAGCACAATCCCCAGGCGGGGTTCTGTTGCCGGAAACGGCCAAAGAAAAGCCGCAACAAGGCACCATCGAAGCGATCGGCGACGAGGAAGAAATGGTCACCGATCTGAAGGTGGGCGACCGCGTGCTGTTCCCCAAGTATACGGGCACCGAGATCAAGTACGAAGGCAAGACGTACTTGCTGATGAACGAGGACGACATTTTGGCGCGCATCAAGTAGCCAACATCAGCCCAACACGTATCTTGTACACAACGAGCCGCAGGGTAACCCCCGCGGCTCGTTTGATTTTACCCAAGTGCTTGT
>JALSSH010000306.1 GCA_026984385.1 Ardenticatenia bacterium
TGGCGTATGGAACGGTGGTGCACGAGATCGAGCACTTGCACCAATACGAGTTCTTGGCCGGTCGGGTGAGTTTTACACCGGGCTGGTTTATTGAGGGGGACGCGACGTTTTACCAGATGGACCGCGAGACGTTGGACTACGCCGATTGGTATGTGCAAAACTTGATCAACAACAACGATCTGCCGCTCTTGCTGCACGGCCCAGGCCCGACCACCGGCGGCGAAGACGCGCTGCACGGGTATTACATGGGCTACAAGTTCTTCCAGTGGCTGACCGAAAAATGGGGGATGCAGGCACACCGCGATCTGATGGGCTTGCTGGCGGAAGATATGAACTTTTACGAGGCGATTGAGGCGGTGACGGGCATGGACTTGGACACGGCGGAGCGCACTTGGCGCGCTTGGCTGGGCGCCGACCCGAACTTTCCGACGCTGATCCCCACGCCGACGCCGCTACCGTTTTTGCCCACGCCCACCATGATGACGTTCGGCAACTAGCGGGAGGGCGGGGGGATGGGGCGGGCGGCGAACGCTTGCCGTGCGGCGAACGTCCGCCGTCGGGGGCGCGCCGCCCGTGCGCCATTCGGCGCACTACGCGCGGCATTCGCCGCGCGTCAGCCGCGCGCAGCGCGGCTAGGCGGCGCGCCCAGCGCACGATCGCCGCAAACGCCCCCATCCCCGTTGCCACCCCGCCCATCCCCACGCTATAATCCCTGCGGAACGCAAACCATCGGAACACACGAGGCCCTATGAGCAACAAATGGAGCATCTGGCGGGACTTTGACTACGTGCTGTTGCTGGTCACGCTGTTGTTGATCCTGATCGGCATCCTCTTTATCCGCAGCGCCACGCTAGACGCGGTAGATACCGATCTCATCAACCGCGTGCCCAGCCAAATCCGCTTCACGTTCATCGGGCTGGCCGTCGTTTTCATCATGGCGGCCATGGACTATCGCCTACTCGGCAGCGTGCACGCCTTCCTCTACGGCTTCATCCTTTTTATCTTGGGCCTGGTGGCCGGTTTGGGCGCGGTCGGCGCGGCGGGCGCGCAAAGCTGGCTCAACGTCGGGCTGCAAGTCCAACCTTCTGAGCTGGGGAAAATTCTGCTCGTGATCACGCTGGGGCAACACCTCGCCACACGCTACGAGCGCATGGGCGAGCTGCGCACCGTGCTAACCTCGCTGCTGCATGTAGCGATTCCGGCCTTTATGATTTTTGTGCAGCCGGACTTGGGCACGACAACCGTTGTCATGTTCATCTGGTTCGTGATGGTCTGGGCGGCGGGCTTGCGCCTCAAGCACTTGGCGCTTTTTGCGGTCGTGGGCGTGCTGATGACCCCCGTGCTCTGGATGCAGATGGAAGACTATCAACGCCAGCGCATCATCACGTTTATTGACACGGGCGAAAGTTGCGCCGACGACCCGGAACTTGTGCGCAGCGGCGAATGTACCTTTGTGGACGAGGACGGCAACGGCATTCCGGATAACAAAGACCGCCGCTACAACATCGACCAAGCGCTGATCAGCGTCGGGTCGGGCGGTTTGCTGGGCAAGGGCTATGCCAACGGCTCGCAAACTCAAGGGCGCTTTTTACGTGTGCGCCACACCGACTTTATCTACAGCGTCATCGCCGAAGAAGCGGGTTTTGTGGGCGCAACCACCGTGATCGTGCTGATGGGCATCGTCATTTGGCGCTGTTTGCGCGCCGCAGGACGCGCCGCCGATCCCCTCGGCAGCCTGATCGCTTACGGCGTGGCGGGCATGATTTTCTTCCAAACGATGGTCTCTATCGGCATGAACCTTAGCATCTTGCCCGTGACCGGCCTCACGTTGCCCTTTGTCAGCTCCGGCGGCTCGTCGCTGATCACGATGATGATGGGGATCGGGTTGGTGGAAAGCGTGGTTATGCGTCAACGCACGCGCGAATTGGTCAGCACGTCGCGCACGATGGAGCAGCCCGGGGCGGTCTGGTTGGGAGGCTGAGCACCAGCACCTCGCCGACCGCGCCGCGCTTGTGTGCCGCCGCATTGATCGCGCGGCGTGCCTGCACCGCTTGGATGCGAAAAGCGCCGTAAAGCGCGCGCACAAAGGGCGTGTCGGAGTTGCTGAGCAGCACCCACGCGCCCCTTTCCGCCAGCGCCGCAAAGACGCGCGCCAAGCGCCGTTGCGCCTCTTCGCCGAAGCCGTCCCCGCTATAGGCGGTGAAGTTGGCCGTTGCGCTGAGCGGGTGATAGGGCGGGTCAAAGTAGACAAAATCCCCGTTCCCTGCTCGCCCCAAAATGTCCCCAAAGTCCGCTACCGCCAGCTCCACGCCCTGCAAGGCCGCCGAAGCCGCCCGCAAACGCGGCTCGTCCAAAATCGGCGGGTTGCGATAGCGCCCCATCGGGACGTTGAACTGCCCCCGACTGTTCACCCGCCACAAGCCGTTGTAGCACGTTTTGTTCAAATAGATCAGACGCGCGGCCCGCTTCACCTCGGGCGTTTCGGCCCAAGCCGGATCGCGGTCCCAAGCGCGCACTTCGTAGTAGTGCGCTTTGCTGTGGCGCGCTTGGTGTTCGGCCAAATGTGTTAGC
>JALSSH010000307.1 GCA_026984385.1 Ardenticatenia bacterium
TCCAGCGAACGGGGTTGCGCGGCGGGCTGAAGGCTTTGTGGTAGCCGTGCGGCAGCTCTTGGGCCAACTTCAAGATCGGGTGGCGTTCAGGGAGCGTGCTCGGCTCGGCAAAAACCAGCCGTGCCCACTTCGGCAGCTCTTGCAGCCCCTCGGCCAGCGTTTGGAGTTCGGCTTTGGCGCTTTTGCCCGCGCCTTTGCGCCCCAACCAGCTCAACATGCCCTCCACGATCACCAAGCGCTTGTCGCTGAGGAAGGGCATGGCGCGCACCGCAGCAAGCACATCCCCCACCGAAGCGGTTTTGCCGTCAAGCGTCACCGTGTTGAGATCGGCGGTGGTGGGGTCGCCCATCTGCTCGTGCATCTTTTGCACAGCGGCGCGCAAGCTAAACTCGTCGCTGCCGTGCAAAACGTAGAAAGTTGGGGCGGGGCGTTGGCGGCTCATGGTCGGCGGTTAGCTGGAGCGGGTGCGCACAAAATGCACGGTAAGGCGCTTGCCCTGGATAGGCAACGTCATTTCCGAACGTTGAATGTCCACAATCTCGGTGTCGCCCGGGTCGCCGCTGGTGGTGAAATATTGCTGCAAGATCAGCCCCAGCGGTTGGGCCAACACCAACGCCAAGGTGGAAAGCAAAATCACGCTCGGCAAACGGGAAAGGCGGTCTTTGAGCGTGTTACGCATCCCCGCCGTCCCTGCCAAAGCCGCCACGCCGGTCAGCAGCCCGGCAGTCGCCAAGCCGGTGCCGCAATTCGGATGGATCGCCAGGCTTTGTTCGCCGCCACGCAAACGGCGCAACGCCTCTTGAGCGGCGGCTTCCACGTCTGCCGTCGGCACGTTGCCGTAAAGGTAAAAGCCGGTCATGGTGGAACGACCCGCCAGCGTCAAATTTTTGAGGCGGCGGCTGAGCACGTGGATCGTGGCGTGTTCCAGCCCATGATTGCGCCGCACACGACGCACAAAAGGCAGGTCGAGAAAAGTTGTGAGCAAAAGTACGAGAAGTCGGATCATAGGTATCGGCTACGCTTCGCTTCAAACTTACGGAATGGCGGCGGGCGGGATCACCGCGTCCAGCGGGCGAGCGATCACAACCAGCCGATGCGTGTTGGCGTAGTACGGCCAGCACGTTACGAGCGTAACACGTTCATCAGCCGTCGGCAATATCCAACGCGCGTTGTCTTGGCGTACTTGGGGCGGCTGATCTTGTTCGGCGAGCGTCATGGTTTGCACCACCACGTAATGATAGCGTCGCTCGCCTGCTTCCAACGTGATCAAATCGCCGGGCGCCAGCGCGTACAAATAGCGGAAAACCTCGCCGTACACGTTGTGATGCCCGTTGAGCACGATGTTACCGCCTTGGGCAGGCCGTGCGCTGCTGGTGTGCCAACCGGCGGCACGCTCGTTGGGCACGTCCCACTGACTGTAGCGCTGCTCGCCCAGCGTGACGGTGTGTTGGCCCACCGGCACAATCGGCGCGTCCAGCTCGATGCGCGGGATGAGGATGCGCTGCGGCGGCGGCAAGGTCGGCGACGGCGTGAAGCGCGGCGGCGTGGCGCTGGGCATTGGGGAAAGTGTTGGGGTGGCGCTGGGGAGCTGTGGCGTTCGGGCGGCAAGGGACAAGGGCAGAGTGGGCGTTTCCCTCTCGCTGACCGGCAGTAACGCGACGGCGACAACGTCGGTGGGCAACGGTGGCGGCGAAAGTGGCGTCCCCAGCACGGCGGGCGAAGGCGTGGGCGGCGGCGTGGCGAACCAGTCGGCGGGCAACACCTCGGCGGCGCGCTGCGGCCAAAGCACGCGCCAGGCAGTCAGCGCCACGCCCATCCCCACGCATAGCAAGCCGCCCACCAGTAGCGCCACACTGAGCCACAGCGCCGAACGTAAATGGGGTACGTGAGAATCCGGTTTCATCGGTGGAAATTGTGATTGTCGTTCAAAATCGCGCGCAACACGCGCGCGGTATCTTCCAGCGTCGCAAAAACGTGTGTAGGGCGTTCGGCTTGCAAAGTCGGCACGTCGTACCAACCGGTGGCAACGGCCACCGTGCGCGCCCCGATGCTGGTTGCGCAGGCAATATCACGCGGCGTGTCGCCTACGATCACTACGCGCTGGGGCGGAAAGTCCACACCGGCATATTCCCGTGCGCGCTGCAAAGCCAGCGGCGGCAACATATCCCGCTCCCACCCTTCCGAGCCATACGCGCCGATCTTAAACAAACGTGGGTCATAGCCCGCCGCGCGCAACTTGATCGGGACGAGCGGTTGCATGTTGCCCGTCACCAAGCCGAGCAACACGTCCGCGCGCTCCGCGAGCGCCGCGACCAGTTGCGGCGCGCCGAGACAAGGACGCACGGGGAAGTCTGCGATAATCTCGGCCAAACGGCGCGCCACGACGTGCTGATAGAGGGGGATGCGCGCGGCGATGGTTTCCGACGAGACACCGACCGACCCCAGCGCTTCGCGCAAAATCTGCCAGTCTGTTTTGCCGCCAAAGTCCACCTCATCCAGCGCGCCGACCGTGCCGAAAACATCCTGGATCGCCAGCCGGGTTGCCGCGCGCCCGCAGCCGCCGGAATGAAGCAACGTGCCGTCAATGTCGAAAAGCACAAGATGCTGAACGGTCACTCCGCACACTCCTTATACTCGCCGCGCCCTTTGTATGCCGCACTGCAAAAGTGACACTCAATCCACTATATCACGACATTTCACACTACTAGGCCGCCTACGATCTCCCTAAACTCGGGGATTAGTGGTCAGCCGTGTGGCTTTATGCGAGCTTCTATCATAGCGTAGCTTCGCTGCGTTTTTCAGTCCCTCGTTTCACAACGCTCGCAAGCAAAATGTCAAAGCGAGTCGGGCGACATCTGCCCTTGTGCAGGGTTGGAGGGTCGCTGTGGGAGGAAACAGGAGAGAACAATGGCAAACAAGGATACATCGCGTCCGTATGTGACGGTTGATGCCAACATGGCGGTTGCGGAAGTTGCGCACGCCATAAACGAAGTCATCGCCATCTACCCCATCACGCCGTCTTCCCCGATCGGAGAGCACGCCGAGGCGCTTTCAGCCAAAGGCGTGCCGAACATTTGGGGAACTGTGCCGCAGGTTGTGGAGATGCAGTCCGAAGGCGGCGCTTCCGGTGCGGTACACGGTGCGCTGACCACCGGCGCGCTGACAACCACCTTTACCGCGTCGCAGGGCTTGCTGCTGATGATCCCGAACATGTACAAGATCGCCGGTGAACTGACTTCGGCGGTTTTTCACGTGGCGTCGCGTTCAATCGCTGCTCAAGCGCTCTCGATCTTCGGCGATCATTCCGACGTGATGGCGACCCGTTCGACCGGCTTTGCGCTGCTTTCTTCCACCAGCGTGCAAGAAGCGCAAGACTTCGCCTTGATCGCGCAAGCCGCCACCCTGGAAGCGCGCGTGCCGTTTGTGCACTTTTTTGACGGCTTCCGCACTTCCCACGAAATCCAAAAAATCCAGAAGCTTTCCCATGACGACATGCGCGCGCTGATTGACGATCGTTTCGTCTTTGCGCACCGTATGCGGGGGATGTCACCGGAGCGTCCGGTTTTGCGCGGCACGTCGCAAAACCCCGACGTGTTCTTCCAGGCGCGCGAGTCGGTGAACCCCTATTACCTCAAGACGCCCGAGATCGTGCAGCGCGTCATGGACAAGTTCGCCGAGGTCACCGGACGGCAATATCATCTCTTTGACTATGTGGGCGCGCCGGATGCCGAGCGCGTGGTGGTGTTGATGGGTTCGGGAGCGGAAACCGCGCACGAGACCGTCGCCTACCTGGCCGCACGTGGGGAGAAAGTAGGCGTGCTCAAGGTGCGCTTGTATCGTCCCTTTGCGGCGGCGGCCTTTGTGGAAGCGCTGCCCAAGACGGTCAAGGCGATTGCTGTGCTCGACCGCACCAAAGAACCCGGCGCCGCCGGCGAACCGCTCTACCAAGACGTGGTCACCGCCTTTACAGAAGCCATCGCCAGCGGCGCGGCCAAGCAGATGCCGCTGATTGTCGGCGGGCGCTACGGCCTCAGCTCCAAAGAGTTCACGCCCGGGATGGTCAAGGCCGTGTTAGATAACTTGAGCGCAAAGACGCCCAAGAATCACTTCACCATCGGCATCAACGACGATGTGACCCACACCAGCTTGGAGTGGGACCCGCACTTTTCCACCGAAAACGAAGACGTGCGCCGCGCGATGTTCTTCGGCCTGGGTTCGGACGGCACGGTTGGCGCGAACAAGAACTCGATCAAGATCATCGGCAAGGCCACCGACTACTACGCGCAGGGGTATTTTGTTTACGACTCCAAGAAGGCCGGTGCGCGCACAGTCTCGCACCTGCGCTTTTCCAAATACCCCATCCACAGCACGTACCTGATCGACCAAGCCGAGTTCTTGGCTTGCCACAACTTCGCCTTCCTAGAGCGTTTCGACATGCTCAGCCATCTGGCCGAAGGCGGCGTCTTCCTGCTCAACAGCCCCTATAGCGCCAACGAGGTTTGGGATCATTTGCCGCGTGAAGTGCAAGCGCAGATCATCGAGAAAAAGGCGCAGTTCTACGTCATCAACGCCAGCGAGATCGCCCGCTCGGTGGGGCTGGGTGGACGTATCAACGTGATCATGCAAACGGCGTTCTTCCGCATCTCCGGCGTCTTGCCCGAAGAGCAGGCGATGGAGATGATCCGCACGGCGGTTGTGGACACTTATGGGCGCAAGGGCCAAAAAGTGGTGGATATGAACATCCAAGCCGCCGAGATGGCCGCCGACCACATCGAGCGCGTGGATTACCCCAATGAGGTCACCAGCGGCTTCTCGATGCGCCCGCCCGTACCTGCAAGCGCGCCGGAATTTGTGCAAAACGTGACGGCGGAGATCATCGCGGGGCGTGGCGATCAATTGCCCGTTTCGGCGCTGCCCGCCGACGGCACCTATCCGACGGCCACCACGCAATACGAAAAGCGCAATATTGCGATGGAAATCCCCGTTTGGGAGCCGGAAGCCTGCATCCAGTGTAACCAATGCGCGTTTGTCTGCCCGCATGCCGTGATCCGCATGAAAGTTTACGACGCGGAATATGTCGAAGACGGCAACGCGCCGGAAGGCTTCAAGTGGATGGACGCGCGCGGCAAAGCCTGGAGCGGCATGAAGTATACCGTGCAGGTTTCGCCGGAAGATTGCACAGGTTGCCATGTGTGCGTAGAAGTCTGCCCGGCCTTTATCAAGGACGAAGAGGGCAACAAGACCGACCGCAAGGCGATCAACATGACCCCGCTCAGCGACGAGCTGCGCCACGAGGAAAACGCAGCTTGGGACTATTTCCTGAGCCTGCCGGAAACCGACCCCACCACCTTCAACCGCTATTCGGTGAAGGGGTCACAGTTCATGCGCCCGCTCTTTGAGTTCTCCGGTGCGTGCGCGGGCTGCGGTGAGACGCCCTACATCAAGTTGGTGACCCAGCTTTTCGGTGACCACGCGGTTATCGCCAACGCCACCGGTTGCTCCTCCATCTACGGCGGCAACTTGCCCACCACGCCCTACTCCGTGCGTCAGGACGGGCGCGGCCCGACGTGGTCGAACTCGCTCTTTGAGGACGCGGCGGAATTTGGCTTGGGGATGCGCTTGACCGACGACAAGCTCAAAGTCCACGCCCGCGAGTTGTTGGAACGCTGGGCCGAAACGGTGAACGGCGCCAAGCGCGAAGTGGCCGAAGCGATCTTGAACGCCGACCAGAGCCAGTGGCAGGGCATCGAGGCGCAGCGTGAGCGCGTCGCCCAGCTCAAGGAATGGTTGGAGGCGGATGAGAGCGATCTGGCCCAGCAACTGCTGAGCGTCTCGGACTTCCTGATCAAGCGTTCGCAATGGATCTTCGGCGGCGACGGCTGGGCTTATGACATCGGCTACGGCGGACTGGACCATGTCCTGGCCTCCGGTCGCAACGTCAACCTGATGGTGTTGGATACGGGCGTATACTCCAACACCGGCGGGCAAATGTCCAAAGCCACACCGCGCGGCGCGGTCGCCAAGTTCGCCGCTTCAGGGCGCGATTTGCCCAAGAAAGATTTGGGCATGATCGCGATGACCTACGGCACGATCTACGTGGCGCAGGTAGCGTTGGACGCCAACATGAACCAGTGCGTCAAAGCACTCACCGAGGCCGAAGCTTACGACGGCCCGTCGCTGATCATCGCCTATTCGCAGTGCATCGAGCACGGTTACGATCTACGCTACGGCCCCGAAGTGCAAAAGGACGCGGTCGCTTCCGGCTTCTGGCCGCTCTACCGCTTCAACCCGGACAATTTGAAGAAGGGCAAGAATCCGCTCACGCTGGACTCTAAAGCGCCGACGCTGGACCTGGAAACGTATATGTATCGGCAAAACTGGTTCCGCGTACTGCGGGATAGCAACCCGGAGCGCGCCGCCAAGTTGTTGGAGCTGGCTAAGCGCGACGTGATCACCCGCTGGAAGATGTACGAGCAATGGGCACAATTCGACCTCTAAACCGCCCCCTGCCACGCGCGTAAGAGCAAGCCAAAGACGCAGCGCCCCGTGCTCACAAGAACACGGGGCGCTTTTCGTTCTTTCCGCAAGCCGCCCAAGACGGCGTTAGCGCTTAGTACGGGCGGTAATTGTTCAACAAGTCCATCAGCTCCGGCACGCTCACCGGCTTGACAAGGTATTGATCCGTGCCCAATTGACCGGAACGCGCAACGTATTCCGGCGTGTCGTAAGCAGAAATAACAACCATCGGAGCATCCACACCGTGACGGCGCAAGATGTCGGCCATATCCAGCCCGTTAAGTTCGCCGGGCAAGTGTACATCAACCAGCAACAAATCCGCATCCCAGATCGTGTCGCTATCCAAGGCGGTTTCGGCATCGGCGAATGTAATCAGGGCGTCACCGGTGGAATGGGTGACCCGTTCCAGGAGCATGATATTGGCCGGGTCGTCTTCAACATACACGATATTCATCGGAACACCTCAGGCTTTCCACTGTGCGGCAGGGCGTATCGCTATGATCTGTCATTATACCGGAATCGGACGGGCTTCCAAGAGCAAAGCGAGCCGAGTTTTTTCCGGAAGCCCCCAACCCAAGCGTATTTGTCCAAGCTGCGAGCCGCAGACTGCGGAAACTCCCCCTTACGGAGAACAAACGGCAGACGATCGTGCCTACTTCGCATCGTGCACATAAAAGCGCAGCGCACGCGGCAAAAGCGAGGTCGTCACCTCGTAGTTAATGGTTTCTGCCCAACGCGCCACCTCTTCCGCCGAAATGCACGCTTCTCCCTGACACCCCACCAACACGACCTCATCTTCCAACGCCACTGCGCCCACCTCGGATATATCTACCACAAATTGATCCATGCACACCCGCCCCACAATCGGCGCGCGCTTGCCGTTGATCAGCACCGCCCCGCGATTGGAAAGCAGCCGATGATAGCCGTCGCCATAGCCCGCCGGCACAAGCGCCACCGGCATTCGGCGCGGCGTGATGAAGGTGCGCCCGTAGCTAATGCTCGCGCCCTTAGGCAATGTGCGCACGCGCGCCACGTGGCTCTTGAGCGTCAGCGCAGGGCGGAGCGGTACTTTCGGCTCGACTTCGTCGGACGGGCGTAAGCCGTAAATAGCGATGCCGGTGCGCACGCCGTCTAAGTGCGTTTCCGGCAGATCCATCGTGGCGGCGCTGTTGGCGATGTGCAAAAAAGGCGGGCACAGCTCCGCCGCGCGTAATTGGGCCACCACGCGACGGAAAATGCCGAACTGTTGGCGCGTGTAGCTTTTGTCTGCCAAGTCGGCCACGGCAAAATGACTGTATAGCCCTTCCACACGCAACCCGGGCAATGCTGCAAGCTCTCGCATAAACGGCAATGCCTCGTCTGGCAAAAGGCCGAAGCGCCCCATGCCCGTGTCGATCTTGACGTGCACGGTCAGCGGGCGTTCCCAGCGTTGGGCGAGCGCGGAAAGTCGTTCGGCGGTAGCACGCTCGGTGACGGTGAGCGTGAGATCGTGCGCGGCGGCCTCTTCCAACGCTTCGAGCAAGGTATAATTCATCACCAGGATCGGGGCGGTGAGGCCTGCCTCACGCAGCGCGATCCCTTCATGGGCACGCGCCACAGCCAAGCGAGAAGCGCCACTTGCCAACGCGGTGCGGGCTATCTCTAGCGCGCCGTGCCCGTAGGCGTTGGCCTTGACGACGGCGAAAAGCTCTACACGCGGCCCGATGTGGGCCTTGAGCGCACGGATGTTGTGGGCCAGGGCGTCTAAGTTCACTTCGATATAGGTTGTTGGGCGAGCAAATGTAGAGGTCATAGGAGATCGCTTCCTACTTTCGGGGAATTTATACAAGAGCCAAAACGCTTTTTACGTTTACACTGTTAAAGAACAAAACGATGCGTTTGCCATCAAAATCTCAAGATAGACGCGCCAAATGTTGTATTGAATGGAATTTTCCCCCTATAATAATATGGCTTCAAATTATTTGAGCAGTGCTGTTTAACACCCAAATCATAGGCGGCCCGTGTATTTCGGCAAGGAGGTGAAACACCGACCATACCGAACGCTTCAAGTCGCTTTATACATTTGAGAGCTTTGAGCCAATGGAGGCAGAGCAAAAATGTCCAAGCGTTTGATTACTGTGGTTTTGACCCTTGCGGTGTTGGCAGGTGCATTGGGTTCATTGCCCACGCCAGCTACCGCTCAAGACGATTGCGATTTTGCGGATTCGATTTATATCGGCGTGATCGCCCCGCTCACCGGTGACATCCCCAAAGTCGGTCAGAGCACGGTAGAGGCCGCCGAAATGGCCGTTGACGAGATCAACGCCGATTGTGGTTTGGAGATCGACGGCGACAACTACAAAGTGGAGATCATCGTCGAGGACAACGAGTCCAAGGCGGAATCTTCGGTCGCCGTTGCCACACGCTTGATCGTGGAAGAAGACGTGCTGGCGATCATCGGCCCGCAGTCCAGCAAACAAGCTGTTCCGACCGGCCAGGTTGCCAACGACCGCGAAACCCCAATGATCAGCCCCTGGTCCACCAACCCGAACACTACTTTGGACCGCCCCTGGGTGTTCCGCGTGGCCTTCCTAGACCCCTTCCAAGGGCCGGTGATGGCGAACTTCGTCAAGGCCGAGTTTGACGCCAAGACGGCAGCGGTGCTCTACGACGTGGCGAGCGACTACCCCAAAGGCTTGGCGGAAAACTTCCGCGACGCCGCCGAAGAAGCCGGCATCGAGATCGTGGCGTTTGAGTCCTTCACCACTGGTGACACGGACTTCAGCTCGCAGTTGACCAACATCATCGACGCCAACCCGGACGTGCTCTTCACGCCGCAATACTACAACGAAGTGCCGCTGATTGTGCAGCAAGCGCGTGAGCTGGGCTTTGAGAACCCGATCGTCGGCAGCGATAGCTGGGGCACGCCGGACTTGCTCGACCTGTGCGGCGACGCTTGCAACGGCTTGTTCTTCTCCACGCACTACGCGCCGGATATCGCCACCGAGGTCGGCCAGCGCTTCATCCAGGCTTACGAAGAGCGCTACGGCGCCAAGCCCGACGACGTGGCGGCGCTGACCTATGACGCCTTCCAACTGCTCTTTACGGCTATCGAAAACGCCCAGTCCTTGGACAAGGCCGACGTGCGCGACGCGCTGGCCTCCATCGAGCTTTTCGAAGGCGTGACGGGCATTATGAGCTTTGACGAGCAGGGTGACCCGATCAAGTGCGCGGTGATCATCCAGATCAAAGACGGCAAATTCACCTACTACGATTCCGCTTGCCCCGCCGGTTTCCCGCCGGAAGACATGGGCGGCTAGGCTTATCGCTTCGGGCGCTCCACTCCGCTTGGGGTGGGGCGTCCTCTTCTCTTGGCGCGCCTGAGGCAATGCGCGCCACCGTCGCTTGTGGTTCGCAAAAGAGCGGAGTTCCAATATGGAATTTTTTGTGCAACAATTCCTCAACGGCCTGCAACTAGGCAGCCTGTACGCCCTGATCGCGCTGGGATACACGATGGTTTACGGCGTGTTGCTGCTGATCAACTTTGCACACGGCGATATTTTTATGGTTGGGGCGTTTTTGGGCGTATTCGGCTCGATGGTGCTGGGCTTGCCTTTTGTCCCCACGCTGATCCTCTCGATGGTGCTCACCGGTTTACTGGGTGTGGGCATCGAGCGGGTAGCCTACAAACCGTTGCGTCATGCTTCCCGTCTTTCGGCGGTGATCACAGCGTTGGGTGTGGGGTTGCTGCTGGAAAACGGCATGTTGGCGCTAACAGGGGCCGACCCACGCAGCTATCCGGCAGATTTTATCCAGACCAAAGTATATAATTTGGGCGGCGTCAGCATCTCCAACGTCAAAATTATCATCATCGTGCTGGCGTTCGCGCTTTTTATGGGCCTCTACACCATCGTACAGCGCACCAAATGGGGGATGGCAATGCGC
The DNA here is from genome assembly GCA_026984385.1 of Ardenticatenia bacterium. Taxonomy (GTDB): domain Bacteria; phylum Chloroflexota; class Anaerolineae; order Aggregatilineales; family Aggregatilineaceae; genus JALSSH01. Next base: position 10,441 of record JALSSH010000307.1, read on the forward strand.
GCGATCTCCTACGACAAATTCGCTGTGCCGCTGATGGGCGTCTCCCAAGACCAAATCATCTCGCTGACCTTCCTGCTGGGCACAGGTTTGGCCGCAGCGGGGGGCATCTTGTGGGGTGTGGCTTTTCCGGTGCTCAACCCTTATATGGGCTTGCGCGTCGGCTGGAAGGCGTTTATCGCGGCAGTGGTGGGCGGCATCGGGGATATTCGCGGCGCGGCAGCCGGTGGCTTGTTGCTGGGGTTCATCGAAATCTTCGTGCCCGCGTATGGCAAGAGCATTGGCATCTCTTCCACCTGGCGTGACCCTATCGCCTTCGGCTTGCTGCTGATCATCCTGGTCGTTCGCCCTACGGGTCTGTTCGGTGTGGCTCGCCGTCAGAAAGTGTAGGAGCGACCCATGAGCGCAAATACAGACAAACGGTTTTCCCCTGCGGACTTGTTGATCGTGCTGGCCGCAGTGGTGCTGTTGGTGGGGCTTTTCTTGCCCTGGACTGAGTTACGCAAGACCGGCGAAACGGTCACAGGCTGGGACATTATCCGCAACGGCGCAGAGCTGAAACTGGCCGCGCGCATGTCGCATATGTTCCTAGAGGTGGTCTTGGTGGCCGGTGTCGCGGCGTTGTTGTTGGGGGTGTGGGGCTTTTTCTCCTCACGCTATGACCGACGCACTCCGATCTTGGTGCTGGCGTTGGGAATGGCCGCGCTGGTGTACTATTACGGCGCGTTCATCTTTGAAAACCGCACCACCAAAGACAACGCCTGGGGCTTTGTGCACATTGGCTTTTACGTCAGTGCGCTAGGTGCGCTGGGGCTGATCGTACAATACTGGTTACCGCGCGCCCAGGGCAAAGTGACGCTGACGCTCACCCCGCTCAAGCTGCCGCCGCTCAAACGCCCACGTATGCCGCTCTTGTGGCCGTTGGCGGTGCTCGGCGGGGTGTGGGGCTGGTTCAAAGCGCTGGTCGGTTGGACCTGGGTGCAATTCCGCCGCGCAATGGTCAACACAAGCACGTTGGCTTTTCTGCTGGGGATATGGGCGTCTACCGAGTTGGAATTGCGCGCCGGTTCGCCCCTGGCAGAAATGCTCGGCTTCCGACGCGGGCGTGTGCCCGGGCTGCTTGGCGCAACCAAGTTGCTAGAGCCGTTTTCGGACTTGGACTTCAGCGGCATCTTGGCCCCGTTTTTCCCTGCGCCGACGGACGTGGTAGATAAACCCGTCCAACAATCTTGGGACGCCATCCGTGAACTGGGCCAAGCGATCTGGAACGCGCTTTTTGTGCAAAACGGCGGCCAACCGAACTTCTTCAACGTGCTTGGCGACGTGATCGTCTATGACCTGCTGATCTACCTCATTCCGGTGATGCTCGTGGCGCTGTTGCTGCGCAGCTTGAGCAACGG
>JALSSH010000308.1 GCA_026984385.1 Ardenticatenia bacterium
TCATTGAGCCGCAAGAGCAAAGCGGGCAAGGCCGCGCGGTGGTAGCATTCGCGGCCTGCGGGTAACAGCTCCAGCGTACCGTCTGCGACGGTTTCCATCACCAAGACACAACCGCCCCACCAGCCCGTCGCCCGCTGCTCCACGCGGAAACCGACCACTTCGTCCAGCGCGTAACGCAAAGGTACGTGCAAATGGCGGCTGCGCACTTGCACGCTGCGTTCCAGCAGATCGAAGACGACAAAAAGGGAAGGTGTGGGGCGCGTTGTCAGGCGGATGAGCAGAAGTAACCCCAGTGCGCCGATCAACGTGCCGAGCAGCATGGCGCGTCCGAACGGCCATAGGCCCATGCCTGTAAGCGCCATACCTAAAGCAAGCCCCGAGGCCAGGCCGCCCAGTCCGCACCATAGCCATGCGCGCGGCGTTGACCAGGGTAGGCGTGGTGTATAGGCGAAGACGGCGCGCCCTGCTTCCTCGGAGTGGACGATGTAGGTATGGGGCATAGTCTTTGTGCTCCCGCAGATAGTCGGCGGATACACACAAGTGAGCGCCCGACGGTAGCACACTTACTCCGCACATGCGCTCAACGTTACAAACACGAAAAACCGGCGCACACGGGCAACCGGTTTTCTCATGGCACAGCCGAGCCGTTAATCGCTAGGCGGACTGCTGCTTAGCCAGCTCGACGATTTGGGCAAAGGCACGGCCATCGCGCACGGCTAAGTCTGCCAGCACCTTACGGTCCAACTCCACGTTAGCCAACTTCAGCCCGTGCATAAAACGGCTGTAGTTCATGCCGTTCATCCGCGCCGCCGCATTGATCCGCGCGATCCACAAACGGCGCAAATCTCGCCGACGCTGCCGACGGTCGCGGTAGGAATACCAAAGGCTTTTCATCATCGCTTCGTTGGCACGACGGAAAAGCCGATGTTTGGTGTCCCACTGGCCTCGGGTCAGTTTGAGCACTTTTTTGTGACGGCGACGGGTCACAAAGCCGCCTTTTACTCGCATAGCTCTCGCTCCTTAGAACAATTTCACGCCGACGTCATGCGGTTACGCCGGTGGGTTTTGCTTATAGCGGCCCAAGTAGGGGGCCAGGCGCTTGATACGACGGGCATCTTTGGCGTTTTTCACGCCCAGCATCCGTGGGAAAAGGCGCTTGGTGCGCTTGGAAGCGCGCCGACGCAGGTGGCTTTTGCCGCCTTTGGTGCGCACGACTTTGCCCGAGCCGGTGACACGAAAGCGCTTGGCTGCCGCCTTATAGGTCTTGAGCTTGTATTTTTTCGCCACGAGCAGCACTCCCTATAAACACGTGAGCACCGCACAAATTCGGTGCGGCGCAAGTTACCGTCATGGTCAGGCATTGGGGCAGCGCGCCCCATGCCTGGGCGTTACTTCTTTTCCTGCGCAGGGGCCAACACCATCAGCATCGTGCGGCCTTCCATGTTTGGGGCTTGCTCGATCACGGCCACGTCGGAAAGTTCTTCGGCCACTTGTTTGAGCATCTTCCGCGCGATCTCCGGATAGGTGATCTCGCGTCCCCGAAAACGCACGCGCACCTTGACCTTCATTCCGGCCTCCAACCATCGCCGCGCGTCACGGATTTTGAATTGCAGGTGATGGTTGTCGGTCTTAGGCCGAAGGCGAACTTCTTTGACTTCGACTTGCTTTTGTTGGCGGCGTGCCTCGCGTTCTTTTTTGGCCCGTTCATAAAGGAACTTGCCAAAATCCATGATTTTGCACACCGGCGGGTCAACATTCGGCGCCACCTCTACCAGGTCGAGGTCACGTTCGGCGGCCATTTCCAGTGCCCGCCGAAGCGGTACAACCCCCAAGTTCTCGTCGGTGTCGGAGATCAAGCGTACTTCACGCGCTCGAATACGCTCGTTGACCCGGTAATTTCCTGCGCTGATGGCCCTGTCCTTTCCTGCTCCAAACCAATGCTCTCTATGGTTGAGCAGTGTAGCATAGCGAGCGTGTTTCGTCAATAAGCCTATAGTGTATCTTTGAGGGTTGGAATTTGTGGGGCGGTTTTCGTATTCCTACCCAAGCATGTTGCCGTGTGCCGTTTTGAGTAAAAAACGCCTGCACAACTGGCGCTCAAAAAGGCCGCCATCAGCGTTCATCTGAATTTCAACCGCCCAGGATACATTCCCCCCCTACCTGGGTTTGATAAATAGCGGGGCTTTGGTATAATGCGCCTTGCGCTCGCGTGAGTACCGGAGAACGAGACCAGCATGGAGTCCAACAACCCTAATCTCGGCCAAGACGCGGATGTGGAAAACACCGCGCCCGAAGCTGAGCACACTACCGCCGATGCCCAAGAACCCCTTGAGCAACCGGTTGAGACAACCCTTTCTGAAGCTGAGCCAGTGATGGCCGCAGCTCCGGCAGAAGAATCCGCCGAACTTTCGGAGGAATCCCCTGTCGCCGAAGAACGTTCCGAAGAACTTGTTATCCCCCCCGCGGCCAGTGAGGAAACCCAAGAAACGCCCCCACCAGCCGCCACCGAGGTCGTCGCGCCCGAACCGGCTCAAGAAGCCGAGCCGCCCGCCGC
>JALSSH010000309.1 GCA_026984385.1 Ardenticatenia bacterium
GTGTTGTTCAGCAGCGCCGTCAGCATTTGCCGACGGTGCCAGCGCGCGTCCGCCTGTAGCGCGTTCAGCGTGAATTCGTTGGCCTCGGCCACCGTGATCTTCACGCGGCTTTTGCGGTTGTTGCCCCACGCCAACCCCACATCGAAGAGCGGGAACGCGAGTTGATACTCGTCGAACCCCTGCACCGGCACGGGGCTGTCGTCCTCACCTTGCAACGGCTGCATCTCGACCGTCACCGGCAAACGGAACAGCATTTGCGGCTTCTTCGGGTTGATCGCCTCGGCGACTGCGCTCAGAAGCGCGTCTTGCTCGGCGGCGAAAAGCTGCGCGGACTGCTCCACCGCGTCGTTGATGACCTCGTAGCCGACCTCCTTCACGCGCCGCGCGAAGAGGGCTTCCAAATCCATGAACCCAGGTGCGATATTCGTCATCTCTCACCCTCCCCGCTACACCGTCACCGGACGGTCGAAAATTTCCAACACCTTCTCGAACGACCCGCCGGACTTGAACAGCGGCACCACGCGCGCCACCGCCTTGCCGGTTTGCGTGTCGTCCAACGCGCCCGCCGTCGCGCTCAACGTGAGCACACTCCCCACGCCCAGCGTCCCCAGGTCTTCCAGGTAGGCCAACCCGCAGAAGGCCACTCCCATATAGCCCGCCTTCGTGTCCTTCGTCAGCAAACCCGCGTACACCTTCGCGTCGGTCGCCGTGCTGTCCGCTTTGACGAATTTGCCGGTCGTTGTGTCGTAGGCCACAGGCGTGCCTGCGGTCATATCCACTGCCACCGGAGCGCTCAGCATACGCGGCGCGATCTGTGCGTTGTCGAAGATGGGCTTGAACGTCGTTACGCTAATCGTTGCCATGCTCTCACCTCTCCTTGCGGCCTAAAAGCGGACAAGACGGCGTGCCGCCTGCCGCTTTTGGTCGGCTTTCGGATCGTAGTGCGGAGGTTGGGCGTGTTGATTGCTCGGCGAGCCCGGATGCTCCGGTCGGAAATACTTGGGTCGCGCCTTCTTACACGCCACCACGATCTCCTTCACCGCTTCCTCGTCGATGGCCGCTTTGTTAAGCGCCCCTTCTTCGTCGAAAAGCGGTTGTTCCGCGTCAAGCACCACCTGCACCTTTTCCGGCATGTGTTGCCGCGCCCACGTGAACACATCCTCCGGGTACTCCGCCGTCGTCGCCTGGGCCGTGATCAAAGAACGCACCACGTAGTCGCGCAGCGCCTGCCGTGCACGGTCGCGTTCGGCCTGAAGTTGCTCCGCGCGTTGCTTTGCGCTGTTGAGCTTCTTTCGCACCTCTTCGACCTGCGCTTGTGCGCGTTCCTCGGCGCTCATGGACGCCATACGCTGCTCGCGCGCAAAGGCGATGAGTTCGCGTAGTTCGCCCCGAGCACGTTCCAACCCTTCCGGCGTGTCCACGTCCTCAAAGCCTAGCTCGCCCAGCAACGCCCGCTGCGCTTTGCGCCGTTCTTGTTCCAGCCGTTTGTTGAACGACTGACGCGGCATCGTGACGCGGTCTTCGGCTGCTTCGCTACCGTCGCTCGCCTTCTTCCGCTCTCCGCTTTCGGCGGTCGCCGTACCCTGCGCGTCTTGGGCTTTCACGTCCTCTGCATCGCCGCCGTTGTTACCGGTCGCGGCGTCACCGGATGGGGACGTGCCGCCCGCCGCACCGTCGTCGGGCGCCCACAGCCATATCAACCGCTCCAACATCGCTCCAACCTCCGTCCTTCTTCTATCGCGCGGCGCTTCATCCCCGCGCGTGGATGCCTATCCAACCCACAGTTCTGCCGGTGACGGCACTTCGACCGACCCCCGCAGCAGCTTCCATGTGTGGTCGCAGCCGATATGCACAGGTGTCGGGTGTGCGTCCACGTAACGCTGCTCCACCACACCCCGCGCAAAGTGCCCCACACACGTCGCGCACACTGGCGGCGGCCCATCAAATACATACCGCCCGCCGCGTAGGCCGTTCATCTCGCGGAAACGGCGCTGTGCGTAGCCGATGGTGCTGTACTCGTTCTGGCGCGCGATCTGTTGCGCCTTCCACGTGTTCCGCCGCGTTGCCCACGCTTCCATGTGCTTGGCGTAGTAGTACCGGTTGCCGCGCGGGTTTTGCGCGTAGAGCTTGCGCAATTGCCGCTCCACGTCGCGGTTCCATGTCGCCACGATGCTCTCGGCGTCCGCTCTGGCCTCGTTTTCGATCCAGGCTAAATCCTCGCGCCTGGGCGGGTTGACCGGCCCCGTATACCCGAAACGCCGCGCCTCGTTGCGTAACGCCTCCGTCCAGGCCCTTTTGCGCGCTGCGATCAACTCCCGTTCCAACGCGCGCACTTCCTCCTCGCCTTGCCGGTACAACAACGCCATGATGCGCAGCAGTCGCGTTTCCACCTCTACGCCTCACCGTCTGCGCCCTCGTCTTCAAATAGCTTCTCGATACGATCCATCCAAGCGTCGTCGTCCAACGCAGATGCCACTGTTGCCGCACTCGCCCGCGCAGCCCAGCGTCGGAAACGCGCTTCCAACTGCGCCTGCGTCGCCCGCATCTGTC
>JALSSH010000310.1 GCA_026984385.1 Ardenticatenia bacterium
GGGTCGGCGGTTTGGCCGAGGGCCTCGGGTGGTGTGGGGAGCATAACGTGCGTGTGCGGGTCTTGCCCGCCGTTCAACGGACGCGCTCCCGTTGCTCCGAACTCCGGCACGATCTCCACCAGCGGCGTATCCAACGCCACGCGCTCCGCGCTCGCCAGCCGCAAAAAGGCGGTCGCGGTGAAAAGTTTGCTCAGCGACGCCAAGTCAAAGAGCGCGTCGGGCGGAGTGGGACGCTGTCGCGTCTCCGCGTCGAGCCAGCCCCACGCCGCGTTCACCAGCACCTCACCGCGCAGCACAACGGTAAGCGCCAACGCGGGAAACGTGGCGCCCAAGTGCTCGCCGATGAGCGTTTCCAGCGCGCGGGTGGCCTCATGGCTCAGTGCGTTGACCGGCTGCGCGGCGGGCAGTGCGTCCAGGGTCGGCATCAGCTCATCTCCTCACGAGTAGCGCAGGAAGGGGCGGCGCTGTTCGGCAAAAGCGTTCGCGTCCTCGTTCCACTCCACCGCCAGCGACGCGATCAGCTCGCGCACCGCACGCCCCGCGCGAACGTGCGCCTCGATCTGCTGGCGCACCCAGCGCCCACCGATCAAGCGGTCGAAGTGGTGCGGGCCTTGCTTCGGCTGGGGCAACCAGGCGAAATGCTTCGGATACATGGCGTAAATCGTGACAATGACCCCCAGCCACACCTCTATCGGGCGCCAGCGCGCCGCATCGATGATGTGCACCTGCACGCCGCCGCAGAGCTTGCCCGCCCATTTGCTCGCGCTCGGGCGGAAAGTGTGCGGACGGAAGCGCGCGCCCATCGGCTCGGCCCAGCCGTCGCCGTTCAGCCGATCCGCCAGCGCGTCCCCGTCAATCCAGGGCGCGCCGACCAGCTCAAACGGGAGCGCCGTCCCGCGCCCTTCGGAAAGCTGCGTGCCTTCCACCAAGCACGCGCCCGGGTAATGCTGAAGCGTGCTCAGGTGCGCGATGGCCGGTGAGGGGGGCACCCAGGGCCGCCCGAGCGCTTCCCAAGGCTGCGCGCGCTGCCAGTTGCGCACCTCGATCACGGTCAGATCGGCGGGCGTGGCGTTCCACGTGGCGTTAACCATCGTCGCCAGCTCGCCCAGCGTCAAGCCGTGCCGCACCGTCACGGGGAAGCGCCCTACGAACGAGGCAACCGCGCGTTCCAACAGCGGCCCCTGCACGGTGATCCCGTCCAGCGGGTTGGGCCGATCCAAGACGATCACCGGCACGCCGTGCTCGCCCGCCGCCTCCAACACGTGGGAAAGCGTCCAAGCGTAAGTGTAGTAGCGCACGCCCACGTCCTGAATGTCGCAGACCAGCACGTCTATCTCGGCCAGCATCTCCGCTGTGGGGCGCAACGTCTCCCCATACAAGCTGAAGATCGGAACGCCGCTGCGCGGATCGGTGGAGGAGGCCACCGTCGCACCGTCTGCCGCCACCGCCGCGATGCCGTGCTCCGGACTGAAAAGCGCGGCCAAGCGCACCTTCGGCGAGTCGGCAAACACGCGATACGCGCTGCGCAAACATGCGTCAACCGCGCTGGGGTTGGTCAACAAGCCCACCCGTCGCCCACCCAGCGCACGGAACGCCTCCGCGATCAGGGCGTCTAGGCCGGTTTGTACCTTCGCCATGTTTCATCCTTTTTTAGGGGGCGCTGCCCCCAGACCCCCGCAAGGGGCACAGCCCCTTGACCCCGCCGCGCTGCGCGCGGCAGAAGGTGGGGAACGCGGGCGGTCGTGGAACGCCAAC
>JALSSH010000311.1 GCA_026984385.1 Ardenticatenia bacterium
CGCACCCAACGTTCGCGGCGCGCCCAACGGCGCACGTCGCGCTCCAGGCGTGCGTAAGCGTCGGAGTGGGGGGACGTGTGGCGGCGAGTGATGGATGTCAGCGCACTCATCGGCTCACCCTTCCACGCGGCGCACGCGCCGAACAGCCAGGCCAAGAAAAATCGCCGCCAGCCCCAAATAGAGCACGCTGAACACGATCCAGGGCGAAGGGAGCGTGAGGGTCGGCCCGTTGCCCGCCGTATAGGAAAAGAGAAACAACGAGGAGGATTTCGTGTAGAGGCTATACGTCAACAGCAACGCCAGCGCCGGATTGAAGCACACCAACACGCCAACCACCAGCGTTACCCATACACTCGGCATTTGGTAGGCAGGGGCGTTTGCGCGCATCGTCATCACCCAGCCCCCGGCCAGCGGCAACCCGAGCACTAAAAACGCCAACGCCACATAGGTCAAGGCCTTGGCGGAAAAAGTGCGCTTGCTGCGGGAGGAAAAATAGAGGCCCACACTCGCCAGCAACAGCGCCTCCAACGCCATCATCCACAGAGAAAGCCAGATAAGAACCGCGTTGACTCCGCCAAAGAAAAACGCCACGCTTTGCAACGGCACGGCCACCACCAAAAGCAACCCCGCATACCCCAACGCCGCCGTGAGCTTGCCCAAGATCAGGGTATGGGCGGGGAGCAGCGTCACGCGCAGCAGGTCGTAGGTTTGACGTTCGCGCTCGCCGCTGACCGCGCCTGCAGTCAAGTTTGGGACGGTGAAACCGATCAGCACCATTTCTAACCCTACCACCGCGCCGAAAAGTGACCCGCCAAGTTCCTCTGTGCTGTAAGTGGAAGGGGCAAACGTGTTGGCGTCCACAAGGATCGCGTAAAAGCCGACCAGAAAAAGGCTCAGAGAAGCCGCATAGACGCTCAGCGTGATAAAGGCCAGTCCGGTGCGCATCCTGCCGCGAAGCTCTTTGCGCGTCACGGGGTTGTCCCAAACGTTGTGCGCCAACGCCCGCCGCCACCTTGCGAGCGAGGCCCAAAACCGATTGCCCTGAAGTGCCCGACTGAGCTTCACGAGACGATCCCCTTTGTGGCGCGCATAAACATCGCCTCTAGATCGTGCGTTTCTTCGGCAAAGTGCACCACCGAGACGCCGCGCTCAACCAATGCCCGCAAAAGCGCGCTAACGCCTGCGTCGTCTCCTTCAAAGCTGACGCGCAACCGCCGACGCGCGCCTTCTGCGGGCAGATCGTAGATGGCTTCCACGCCCGCCACGTGTTGCAACGCTTCTTTGGCGCGCGCCGCGTCGCCCAACAGCGTCACGGTGATCTCGCGCGTGGGCAGCAACTGACGACGCACCTCTGCGACCGTGCCCTGAGCGACCAGTTGCCCCCTTTCTATGATACCCAAATGCGTGCATATCTCGGCCACATCGGCCAAAATGTGCGAAGAAAAAAAGATCGTCTTGCCCATGCGCGCCAACTCGACAAGCTGTTCGCGCACTTCGATCCGCGCGCGCGGGTCCAAGCCGGAGGCCGGCTCGTCCAAGATCAACACTTGCGGGTTGTGGATCAGGGTGCGCGCCAAGCTAAGCCGCTGGCGCATCCCTCGGCTCAGGTGCGCGGCCATGTCGTCGCGGCGATGGGCCAAGTCCACCAACGCGAGCAAATCGCCGATCAAACGGGGGCGTTCGCGGCGCGGCACTTCATAGCACGCGGCGAAAAAGTCCAAATATTCCCAGACTTTCATCTCGCCGTAGATGCCGAAAAAGTCCGGCATATAGCCGACCACGCGGCGCACTTCGCGCGGCTGATGGGTGACCGCATAGCCCGCGACGTAGGCTTGGCCTTCGCTGGGGGCGAGCAGAGTAGTCAGGATGCGCATGGTGGTTGTTTTGCCCGCGCCGTTCGGCCCGACAAAGCCGTAGATCGCCCCGCGCTCCACCTGCAAAGAGAGCCTCTCAACGGCGGTTAATTTGCCGTAGCGGTGGGTGAGGTTGTGTGTGACGATGATCGGTTCTGTGGCGGTCATGCGCTTTCACTCATCCGAGGCGGGCGAGGTCGGGGCTTCCAGCCAGCCTTTGTACATCACGCCCACATAGTTCACTTGATTGTACGTCAGCGCGTTGGAGGCCGAAAGCCGCACACGCACCGCGTTTTCCGCGCCGACAAAGCGCGCCGCTTCGGTTACGTGAATGGCGCTGGCTTGCTCGTCTATTTCCATCGTCACCCAGCGCCCTGCCTCCCAGTCCCACAGCTCCACGCGCACCTCTCCTTGTATCTGCAAGGAGAGATCGAGCGTTTGCACGCGCTCCAACCGCATACGCGGCATGGTGAAAAATTGAAACACGGCTTGGTCGCCCGGTTCGAGTTGGAAGCTCTGGTCCGGTCGCGCATAGCGCAAGGTGGAGGGGGCGTCGGTGAGCGCCAGTGTCCAGTAGGTCATGGCAGGCGGCACGCGCACCGTCGCGCCAGGCCCTGGCGCGGTCACCGTGACGGGCAGCTCAAAGATGTAAAGCGTGGTCGCCTCGCGCTCGGCGGAGTGGTTGAGCGACACGTC
>JALSSH010000312.1 GCA_026984385.1 Ardenticatenia bacterium
TCTATCTGCAATTGGGGCAATCGCTGTTACGCGATCCCTTCGCAGGGTTGCGCGTGGAAGACAGTATGACCGTCTTCCTGGTCAACGGCACGGCGGCGCGCTATGACTATCTCTGGACGGCCAATTTGCCGCTGAATAGCGCGGGCATAGACCACAGCACGGAAGCCGCCAACGCCTCCGACCACCGTTCGGCGATTGTGGAAGTGGGCCGCCGCGAAGGGGTGCGCTGCGCTCATTAGCGCGCCCAAAGCGCATCACTCCGATTCCGACGGACGGTCGCGCAGTTCTTCCACGCGCGCGCGCAAGCGCCGCGCGTCCTCGTCGTGCGGATTGGTCTCCAGGGCGCGCGTGAAAGCCTCGTGCGCAGCGTCCCAATCCTTGCGGTCAATGTAGATCAAGCCCATGTTGTAATGCGCGTTCGGATAGGCCGCGTCTAATTCGAGCGCGCGGCGATAGGCTTCGAGCGCGCGGTCTTGCTTGGCGCGCGTGGATGTGATCAACTTGCCCAAATAGGCGGCGGCCAAGTTGGCCCAGAACGAAGGGTTTTGCGGCTCGATCGCGGTGGCGCGCTCCAGGTGCGGCACGGCGTGGCGATGCCTACCCGCCAAAATATACGCGCTGCCCAAATTGCTCAACACGTTGGGGTCGTCCGGTCGCAACTCCAAGCAGCGCTCCAGCAACGGGATCGCCTCTGCGCCGTGCCCTTGCGAAAGCAAAATCGCGGCCTGGCGCATCTGACGGCGGAATTGCTCGTCGGCCATGCGCTGCATATGAGCTTGCAGTTGCTCGTCTTCGTCGTGTTTGGGGGTTGGGTTCTTGTCGCTCATGGATTGCGTGCTCCTGTGCCAAAAATCGCCGCCCGACGGGGTGGCGTCGGGCGTGCGGGGAATGTGTGCGATGTCGTGCGGCGGTTACGCTTCGTCGTCTGGGTCGGTGTCCTCGTTTGCCTCGCCGCGCAAATCCTCCAAGCTCAGATATTCGGTGTGCTCTTCGGTCAAGCCGTCTGCATATTCGCTGAAGTCAAAAAGCGGCAGATCGTCGCCGCCCAGCAAGGCCGCGCCTTGCGCTTCTTCCACCGCGTCGGCGAGTTCTTCGTCCTCGTTTTCCTCCGCCAAGGCGGCCAAATCGTTCAAAATGCGCACGGCCTCGTTGCCGCCGATCTCGCCCAGCGCCCAGATCGCCATTTCTTGGATTTCGCGGTCTTCCTCATAGGCCAACTCGGCCAAGTGAGAAAGCGCCGAACGCAACTCCAGCTCACCGGCGGCGCGCGCCGCCTCATAGCGCATCTCCGGATACTCGCTGGTCAGCTCGTCCAAAACCATCGGCTGCCACATCGCGTCACACGAGCGCCCCATCGCAAAGATCGCGCTCACCCGCATCAGCAGCTCATCCGCATAGTAAGCCTCGTGGATCAGCTCTTGCACGCCTTCACGCCCACAGTTGCCCAGCGCCTCCAGCGCGCGGCGGCGCACGTCCAAGTCTTCCTCAAAGTCGGTATACAGCGCCCACATCGCGTCTTGTAAGCGCGTGTTGAGCGCCTGCGGCAACTCGCCCAGCTCGCCCCGCAAAACAAACATGCCCAACGTCTTGGCAGCGCTTGCGCGCACTTGGGCGAAGGGATCGCTTTGCGCCAACGTGATCAGCCGTTCGATGATGGTGTGCGGGCTTTCTTCCAAAACGCCCTCGATGGCCGCCAGGCGGACCTCGCTATCGTCGTCATGGAGCGCCGCGTGAATGATCGCGCTGAAGTCCAGCTCGAAGTTGGTTTCGGCGGTTTCCACCAAGCGCGTGATCAGCGTGCGGCGGCGCTCGACGGGGATTTCCGCCCAAACGCCACGAAAGGCTTGCAGCCGCTCGCCGTACAAGTCAGAAAGGCTATAGATCGCCTCGGCGGTCACGCGCGCTTCCGAATCGCGCAAGATGGCGATGGTGCGCTCAAAGCGCGCGCGCACTTCGTCGTCGCTAAGTAATGAGTTGAGCATCGGTCGTTATTGTGTCCTCGGTTCGATCGTTTTTCGGCTACCTGTATTGTACGCTACCGCAGGTTGTTGATGTCAAGGGGGTTGATGATGTCGTTGATCACCGTGAGGAAAACCAACCCCAGCAACAACGCTATGCCAATGAAGTTGATCAGCCCCTCGCGTTCCGGCTCCATCGGCTTGCCGCGTATGATCTCGATCAGGACAAAGAGAATGCGCCCGCCATCCAACCCCGGGATCGGCAGCAAATTGGTTAGCCCCAACGCCACGCTGATCAACGCGGCAAAACGCGCAATCGGGTACATTTCCCGCTCGCTGAGCGTTTGTTCGAGCACGGGGCCGCCCATCTGCCCGATGCCTACCGGACTGACGGGGCGCGCTTCCTTCCAGCCCACATTGCCGGAAACCAGGTCGCGCACGAACTGATACATCATCTTGTGCAGCTCGACAAACTCGTCAACGCCGGTGCGGATCGCCTCGCCAGGCGGCAACGCGCGCGTGTAGGTGCGTTCGTTGTGGTTGACGGCCACCAACCCGATCGAGGCCGGCTCTACGCCCACAATG
>JALSSH010000313.1 GCA_026984385.1 Ardenticatenia bacterium
CTCAGCCCGACCTCGGTTTTGGAGTCCAAACCCTTCCACTGGCCCGGGCTGAACCGCGAGGCGCTGCTGCAAAACTACGTGGACCCGCGCAAGTTCATTGAGGAACACCGCCCGCCCGAGCCGTAAAGGTAAAGGCGCGAGGGTTTTATCCCCGCGCCCTCAGCAAGGGCGGCGCGCCCAACGGCCCACTCGCCGCAAACGTCGGGCTGCCGGCGGACGCTCAGCGCCGCGAGGCGCGCGTCAGCGCGGCTCGCGGGGGGTGCAGGGGGCGGCTGCCCCCTGCTGGGGGCGTGGGGGCGAAGCCCCCGTCCCCCCTCAGCAACGCGCGCGCGCCAAATACTCGCGCAAAAAGCGCCCGGTGTGGCTCGCTTCCACCTGCGCCACCTGCTCGGGCGTGCCCTCGGCGACCAGGTAGCCGCCCTCCTCGCCGCCCTCCGGCCCCAAATCTATGAGGTGGTCGGCCACCTTGATAATGTCCGGGTTGTGCTCGATGATCAAAACCGTGTTGCCCCGCTCCACCAGCGACTGCAGCACCTCGATCAAGCGCGCCACGTCCGCCGTGTGTAGCCCCGTTGAGGGTTCGTCCAGCACGTAAAGCGTGCGCCCGGTCGCGCGCTTGGAAAGCTCGCGGCTGAGCTTGACACGCTGGGCTTCCCCGCCGCTGAGCGTGGGCGCAGGTTGCCCGATGCGGATGTAGCCCAGCCCGACCGCCGCCAGCGTCTCCAGCTTGGAGCGAATGGGCGGGAAGTTGGCGAAAAACTCCAGCGCTTCGCTGACCGTCATCTCCAACACGTCCGCAATGGACTTGCCCTTATACTTCACTTGGAGCGTCTCGCGGTTGTAGCGCGCGCCATGACACACCTCGCACGGCACGTAAATATCCGGCAAAAACTGCATCTCGATCTTGAGCTGCCCCTCGCCGTGACAGTGCTCACAGCGCCCGCCGCGCACGTTGAAAGAAAAGCGCCCGGGTTTGTAGCCGCGTATCTTGCTTTCCGGCAACTCGGCGAAAAGCGCGCGGATGTGGTCAAAGAGCTTGGTATACGTGCCCGGGTTGCTGCGCGGCGTGCGCCCGATGGGCGACTGGTCAATGTGGATCACTTTGTCGATGTGCTCCAAGCCCTCGATGGCGTCGTGCGCACCGGCACGCACGCGCGTCCCATAAAGACGTTGCGCCAGCGCTTTATAGAGCACCTCGATCATCAGCGTAGATTTGCCGCTGCCGCTCACGCCGGTGATCACAACCAGCTTGCCCAAAGGGACGCGCACGTCAATATGCTTCAGATTGTTTTCGCGCGCGCCCCGCACGGTCAGCGCCAAGCCGTTGCCCTCACGCCGCCGCTCGGGGATCGGGATGCAGCGCCGACCGGAAAGGTAGGCGCCGGTGATGCTGGTCGGATGGTCCATGATCGCCTGCGGCGTGCCTTCGGCGACCACTTCGCCGCCGTGTTCGCCCGCCCCAGGCCCCAAGTCTATGATCCAATCCGCCGCCAACATGGTTTCGTGGTCGTGTTCCACCACCAAAAGCGTGTTGCCCAGGTCGCGCATTCCCTGCAAAGTGCGCAGCAAACGCGCGTTGTCGCGCTGGTGTAGCCCGATGCTCGGCTCGTCCAGCACATAGAGCACGCCGGTAAGCCGACTGCCGATTTGCGTCGCTAAACGGATACGTTGCGCCTCCCCGCCGCTGAGCGTGCCCGCCGTGCGGCTGAGCGTCAGGTAGTCCAGCCCCACGTTGACCATAAACTGTGCCCGTGCCTCGATCTCCTTCAAAATCTGGTGGCCGATGTGCAGATCGCGCTCGGAAAGCAACGGCGGCGCCCCATCCGCCCCGCTACCGCGCAGCGCCTGCACCCAGGCGAGCAGTTCCTTGATCGGCAGCGCGGTAACCTGGTCAATCGCCATGTCCGCCACCGTCACGGCCAGCGCCTGCGGGCGCAAGCGCCGCCCGCCGCACGCTTTACAAGGGCGCTCGCTCATATACGCTTCGTACTTCTGGCGCATATAGTCCGAGCTGGTTTCGCGGTAGCGGCGCGCGGTCGCGTTTAGCACGCCTTCAAATCGCGTCGCCCGAGGGAAAAGTTTGTCCATCAACTCGTCGGAGAAAACCCCTTCGGAGAAAAGTACGTTGAAAAGCACGCCTCCACCAGACTCCGAGTCCTGCACATGGATCGCCTCATCCGAGCCGTAGAGCAAAACCCGCTGCTGTTCGGGCGTCAGCTCCTCCCAGGGGACATCGGTCGGGATGTTGAAGTTGCGGCAGGTCTCCAGCAAGTAGCGGCGCGTCCAGCTATCGCCGCTGTTGGTTGCCCAGGGCGCCAGCGCGCCTTCCTCAATCGTCAGACGCTTGTTGGGCACGACGAGGTCCGGGTCGAACTCGCGCTTGACGCCCAACCCCTGGCATTCCGGACAAGCACCGTGCGGGCTGTTGAACGAAAACAAGCGCGGCTCCAGCTCCGGAAAGCTGCCGTGCCCATGTGGACAGGCCAGAAGCTCGCTGAAAATGTGGTCTACGGGGTGTTCGCGGTCGTTCACGTCGTTG
>JALSSH010000314.1 GCA_026984385.1 Ardenticatenia bacterium
GCGATCGCGGACTATACCTGGGTGGTGATCGACTACCAGGGCGGCATCGGCTGGGTGAAGAGCGAATATGTCACCGTGCTGGGCGAGATCACTGATGTTTCCATCGTGCAGCCGCCGCCCACACCGACCCCTGCCGCCACACCGACGCCCACCTTGCCGCCCAACCCGGACATCGTGATCGACACGGTGATCCTCAACCCGGCCCAGCCCATCCCGGGCAAGCCCTTTACGGCAACCGTCACCGTGCGCAACGGCGGCGGCGGCGCGGCAGGGCAATTTGCCGTCGCGGCCACCTGGGACCCGGGCGCGGTCTTCACGGCGGCGCATATCAACGGCTTGGCGGGCGGCCAGACGACCCAAGTCCAGCTCAGCGGCACAATGGGCACGGCAACCGGCATCTACCAAATCGCGGTGGTGGCTGACCTCAACAACGAGGTGGCCGAGGCCAACGAGCAAAATAACCTCTACAACATCACCTACCGCGTGGACTACCCGCTGTACGCCAACCAGTCCGGCATCCAGCTCAACGCCACCACGCAGTGGGACTTGTACGGCGGCACGCAAGATTTGCAGTGGGACGGCTCAACGCTGAGTATGCTCAACGGCGCGTTAATCGGGCTTTTGCCCGGGGCCACCTATGACGCGGTGCACTACGACATGCTCACGCCGGCGGTGGTCAGCAACGCCAGCTATGGCTCATCTCAGGTGACAACGGGCGCGGTCTTCGGCGTTTATACGGCGGAGGGCGAGCGCGGCGTGTTGCGCATTGACAACCGTCAGGGCGGCACCATCTGGATCAGCTATCGGGTGTACAACGACACGCCGTAAGGGAAACTACAGGGGAAAATTGAGGGCGCGCCGTCGTGAGCGCTGTGCAAGACGAGCGGCGGCGCGTCCTTTCTGCAAGCGAGGTTTATTGAACTTGAATGAAGCGGCGAGCATAATCTACCGCGTCGTCCAAGTCGGCGAAAAGCAACACCACCGTGTCGCCGTATTGTTTTTGGGCGAAGCTTTGTGCGCCCAGCTCGACCATCGCGCTACGCCCAACAAACATGGGGATCACGCGCTCGTCGGAAAGCGAACCAGGCAATCCCTGGGTCTCGCTGGCGAGCTTTTGCACCATGTTGGGGAACGAGACGTCGTAATCGGAAAAATCGTGGATCACGACCAGAGGACTGCCCATTTCGTTGATTAGGTCCGCGACGGCGGCGGCGATGTCTTGCACCTCTCGGTCAATGTTTGTATGAGGCTGGAGGGACACGATAACAATTGGTGCGTCGGGAAGGGGTTCAACTGCACTGTTCATGGTTTGCGTACATCCTTCAGTTTATGTGCCTCTAGACGATAGCAGAACTTAGAGTGAAATGTGGAGTTTGTAAGTGGGATATATCATGGAGCACGGACGCACATTTCACATCTGCATTAGATTATATATAAGAACTCCACTTAGAAGTTCCCCAAAAAATGATCGCAGAAATCCATAAAATTACACTAGTTAAAATTAACAATTTTAAGATTACAGCGGCAAGTCGTAAGAAAGAGGGGGTAGAGCTGTGTCGGCTCTACCCTTCCTTAATCCTTGTGATCGCCTCAAAAGCGGTCGTGGTTTACAGCCGCTCGAAGATGCCCGCCGCGCCTTGCCCGCCGCCGATGCACATCGTCACCATGCCGTAACGTGCGCCGCGCCGCCGCAGCTCGTGCAACAGTTGCACGGTCAACTTGGCCCCTGTGCAGCCCAGCGGATGCCCCAGCGCGATAGCCCCGCCGTTGACGTTGACGATCTCGGGGTTCAGATGCAGCTCGCGGATCACGGCCAGCGATTGCGCCGCGAATGCCTCGTTTAGCTCGATCAACTCGATCGCGTCCAACGACAAGCCGGTGCGCTTCAGCACGCGCGGCACGGCGGCCACCGGCCCGATGCCCATGATCTCCGGCGGAACGCCCGCCACGTTGAAGCCGACAAAGCGCGCGATTGGCTCAAAGCCGAGCTTGGCGGCGGTCTCTGCCTCCATCACCACCACGCCCGCCGCGCCGTCGCTGAGCGGGCTGGAGTTGCCCGCCGTGACCGTGCCGCCCTGTTTGAAGACCGGGCGCAGCCTGCTAAGCGCTTCCACGCTGGTATCGCGGCGCAGATGCTCGTCGGTCTGGAAGGTGAGCGTTTCCTCGTGGCGTTCGCCGTCGCGCAAGGTCACGCGGCGGAACTTCACGGGCACGATCTCCTCGGCGAATTTGCCCGCATCTACGGCGGCAGCGGCTTTGACGTGGCTTTCGTAGGCGAATTGGTCTTGGTCCTCGCGGGAAACGCCGTATTTTTCCGCCACGTGTTCCGCCGTTAGCCCCATGCCCATATAGATTTCCGGCTGTTGGAAGGTGCTCTCGTAGTAGGGGCTGAGCCGAAAACCGGTCATGGGCACAAGCGACATGGTTTCCACGCCGCCCGCGATAATCACGTCCGCGCCGCCCGCGATGATGCGCTCTGCAGCAATGGCGATGGTTTGCAGACCGCTGGAACAAAAGCGGTTG
>JALSSH010000315.1 GCA_026984385.1 Ardenticatenia bacterium
TAGGTGGCGAGCAAATTGCCCGTACCCGCTTCCCACACGCGCGCCATGCCCTGCAGCCCTCCGCTGGCGTCCGGGTTCAGCCCGCCGCTGATGAGGCGTGTCCCGCTCGGGCTGAAGGCGACCGCGCGCGCTTCCGCGCCATGACTGTAGCTGAGCAGCTCGATCCCGCTGGCTACGTCCCAGATATGCACCATGCCGTCTTGGGTGACGGTCGCCAGGTGTGTGCTGTCCGGACTGAAAGCCACGTCCAAGACGCGGTCGCTGTGCGGCAAGACGGCCAGCTCGGTGCTGGTATAAGCGTCCCAAAGCCGCGCCGTGCCGTCCAAGCTGGCCGAGGCAATCAAATTGCCCGCCGCGTTAAAAGCCAGCGCGGTGATCGTGCTGCCGTGCCCCGCCAGGCTGTCAATTTCCCCCACCAGCGCGGCGTTGGCGGCGGTGATCGGCTCTAGCGGCGTTACCGTGCTGGCGGCCAGCGTTGCGGTGGGCAAGGGCGTTGGCTCGGTGGTGGGCGTGTCGGTGGGGAGCGGCGTCGCGGTCGGCGGCGGGGTGTTCGTCGGCACGTTCGGCGGCTGGGTGGCCGTCGGGAGCGGCGTCGCGGTCGGTTGGGCGGCGGGCGTGACGGTCGGCGGCCCGTATTGCACGCTGATGTCGCGGTAGGCTTGGTTGTTGGTCTCGTCGCTTTCGGCCACGCGGTTATCGTCGTCCACCGTAACCAGGATGCGCGTAAAGCCCGGGTTGGTGAAGGTGACGGTCAGCCCCTCGCCCGGGACGGTTAGCTCTTGGCCGGCGTTCAGCCCGGGCACGTCGAAGGTGACGACCTCGCCGCTGGGTTTGAGCACGGCCAGGCGGAACGGCCCCGCCGCTTGGCCGCCGCTGTTGATCACGCGGATGATGTACGTGCCCTGGGCTTGGCCGAAGGCGTCTAGCGTGATCTCGGTCGGCCCTTCCAACAAGCTCAAGCCCAAGTCCGGCAAGGTGGGCGTGGCCGTTGTGCCGGGCGCGGTCGGTGGCGGCGTTTCGGTGGGCGTAGGCGTGGGCAGCGCGGGGTAGGTGGCCGGGCCGATGCCGCTGCAATTGCCGAGCTGTGTGGTGTACGAAGCCTTGACCCAACCGACTTGGCCGCCCCATTGCACCTGCCACCATTGGCCGTCCGGGCGGTCGGCGTAGCCGGTGATCGGCGGCTCTTGTCCGGCGCTGAAGGTGAGGATGATCGGGTAGTCGGTGCTGGGGCCGGTGCGGAAGTTGAGATTGGTGTTGATGCGCGCACGACAGACCGGGTTATACGGTGTGGGCGTGGGCGGCAGCGCGGTGAGCGGGTTGGGCGTCGGGCCACCTGCGCCCAGCTCCGGCAGCACGGTAACGCGACGTTGCGCAGGCAGCCCGACGACCGCGTTGGAATAGGCGCGCACGGCCAACGTGATCGTGCCCGGGCGCTCCGGTTTATAGTCCAGCACCACGTCGAGCGTGTTCGGGCTGACCGCTTCGGCGGGCGGTTGGCTGGCGACGCGCACGCCGTTGACCAGCAGCTCCACCAACGTCACGCCGGAGGCGCTGCTCGCGCGCGCCCGCACGGTGATCGTCTGCCCGACGGTGAAAGTCGCGCCTTCTTGCGGCTCGATGATCTCCACCGTTGGGCGCTCGACGGTAGGGATGGGGGTACTTTCGGCGTTGGGGCCTGCGCCGATCTGCAAATTACAGGCGAGCGTTGCCAGCAACAGGGCCGCGCCCACCAGCGCGGTGCGGAAGAGGGCTTTTCGGCTGTGCATATCGCGCTCCTGGGTGTTTGCCGTGTGGTTCACGTGTACTTCTGTAAGCATTGTAGTTCAACTTCGGTCAGGCGCAAACTTTTCGGTGGGGAGGGAGTGTGCGGGCGTGAGATGAGCGGTGGCTCTTAAAAAATTTTTATGCGCCCGCGCTTGGCATTCGTCCTATAATGAAATTGGCGCGCCCAAGGGGAGCGCTGCGCGTTTTTGGTTGAGAAAGGAGGAATGATGATGTTCGGACAACCACACCGCATCATGTGGCTTGGTGTCTTGGTGGTTGTGTTGCTAAGTGCGTTGGTGTGGGCCGGGTGGCAATGGCCCGCCCCCGTGCTGGCACAAAGCTCGACGTTTACGCCCACTTGGACATGGCTTCCGCCAACGGCTACCCCGAGTGTGCCGCAAGGGTTGCCTATTCCGCCGCAGGCGGTTGTGGGGCGCGTGACGCAAGACACGTTGGTGTATTGGGCGCCACGCGAGAGCGCGCTTGTACCGATAGTGCTGCCTGCGGGGAAAACCGCTTGGGTCTTGGGCGTGGACGCCTCCGGCCACTACTATAAGATCATCTGGGCTGACCGTTATTTGTGGGTGCCAGCAGAAACGATGGGGCCGAACACGGACGCGCTCTGGCAAGGTGCGCCGCTGCCGACGGAAGTCGTGGAATAAGGGTGTTTTAGGGGCGGGTGCGCTGCCTTACACCCCCTGGTAAAGGGCGTGCATTTTTTCCCACACGCTCGGCATAATCGGCGTATGCAC
>JALSSH010000316.1 GCA_026984385.1 Ardenticatenia bacterium
GGCCTCTGCGGGCAGCCGGTTGACGATGCGCGGCACGTCTTCCGGCAGCGCCAACAGCAAGTGATACCACAGCGCCGCGTGCGCCCCTTCTACGTCGATCAAGATCGGCTGGTCGTCTAAGCTCAAGCGGGCGATGTCGGCGGCCATCTGTCGCCAGGGCGGTTTGACAAAATAGGAGCTGGTGGTCAACAGCCCGTTAACCACGATCAGCGTCACCAGGAACGCGCGCCCGGGCCGTTCAAACGCGGTCAGCCCCAGCCCAACCGCCAACGCAATCGCAGGCATGATCACCGAGACGTTGCGGTCGGTGAGCAGCGGGTAGCGGCTGTGCAATCCGAACGTGATCGCCAGCGGCACGCCCAGCCACAACCCCGCCAGCCACGCCGCCCCGACTCTGCGCGGGCGCGGGATCGCGCGTAACTGGCCGCTCGGACGGCGTAAAAACGGCACGCCCAACCCCACCAACGTCAGCAGTCCGTAAAGCGCCACCGGCTTGCCGAAAGATTCGGCGGCCAAATAGCCGACCGTGTCCCAGTTGAGCGGCATTCCGTGCGTGGTGAGCACCACCTCGTCCACCGGCGTCCCGACAAATTGATGCACCACCACCGGCAGCCAGGGCGCAAACGCCAGCGCGATCAGCGCGTTGAGCGCCAAAAAGTGCCGCCAGCGCGCCCCGTCCCGCAAGGTGAGCAGCGCGTGCAACCCCACCGCCAAGTTGACCATGTAGCCGTAGTAATGCAGATACAGCCCGACCACGCTCGCCGCCACAAAACCAAAAGCCCACCCGCCGCGCGCGCTTTGCCGCCAGCGCAAATAGAAATACGCGATCAGCAACATCACGAAATAGACCATCGGGTAATCGCGCACTTCTTGGGTCAGCACAACGTGCTTGTCCATCAGCGCAAAAGCCAGCGCCGCCAGCACGCCGGCGGTGGGGTTGAGCAACGCCCGCCCGACGCGCGCGATCAGCGCCACGCTGGTGACCGAAAACAGCACCGTGATCCAGCGCAACGCGATCACCTGCGGCCCGACGAGCAACATCCAGCCGCGCAACAGCGCCGAGTAGACCGGCCCGTGATGGTCCGCGACCATGGTCATCGTCAGATCGCGCAGTGTATCTCCGCGCGCCAACCAGACCGACCAGCCTTCGTCACCCCAAAGGCCCTGGTCGTTCAGCCCGTGAATGCGCAGCACGGCGGCCAGCACCACAACGGCCACCGTCGCCCAGAAGGTGGCGGCGTGTGCAAATGTCGTCGGGAGATGTTGTGCGTTGCTTTTCATAGCGGGGAATTGTACCGCGCGCCCCCTAAAAACAACAATGCCCGCCCTGCGCTCGGCAGGACGGGCAAATGATTGGCGCGTTAAAGCGTCTACATTTGGCTAAGGCGGACGACGTCAGCCGCTTGCAGGCCCTTAGGCCCTTGCACGATGGCGAATTCGACGCGCTCGCCTTCGTACAGCTCACGATAGCCATTCCCCTGGATCGCGGTGAAGTGGACAAACACGTCCGGGCCGTCTTCGCGCGCGATGAAACCGAAACCCTTTTGGGCGTTGAACCACTTGACCGTACCGGTGATCCGTTCACTAGACATGGGGGGGATGCTCCTTCCCACTTAAAAAAAGGTAAAGTGTTGTGGGGGTTGCGGGAGCACAAAAAACAACCCTCGCGGCGGTACTGCGCGCGAGGGGTCTTGCTTTCCACTTGCGTACAACCTTACCACTACGCCTCAGAGCATAGCAGAGTTCGGCGGCGGCGTCAATGACGAGTTTTTCCGGCAAAAAGAAGCCCCTTGCACAGGCAAAAAACAGCCCTGTATCCTCATAAGTCGTTCGCCCTCTTCAGCCGTCTCATCCGTCTCCAAAATTCGCCCGATCCGTGCCCTTGAGGTATAATTTGGCTTGAAACCAATTGCGGGGCGCAAGCCTTTTTACCCTCGTTTCACCGCACAACCGCGCCCTGCTACGCGGCCTTTAACGAACGTGACGGGCGACCCGCGTTTTTCGGTCGCCCGCCTGATTTACAGCAAGATGACAGGACGTCAAACGCATGAGCATCGGCACGGTTCGACAGGTCAATATTGATGACGAAATGCGCGAGTCGTATCTCGACTACGCCATGAGCGTCATCGTCGCACGCGCGCTACCGGACGCCCGCGACGGCCTCAAACCCGTTCATCGGCGCATCCTTTACGCCATGTACGATATGGGCATTCGCTCCAATTCCTCCTACAAAAAATCGGCGCGTATCGTCGGCGAGGTGCTGGGCAAATATCACCCGCACGGCGACCAGGCCGTCTACGACGCCATGGTGCGCATGGCCCAGCCCTTCTCGCTGCGCTATCCACTGGTGGACGGCCAGGGCAACTTCGGCAGCGTGGACGGGGACAGCGCGGCGGCTATGCGCTATACCGAGGCGCGCATGACCCGCATCGCCGAAGAGCTGATCGAAGATATCAACATGGACACGGTAGACTTCGTGCCCAACTTCGACGAAAGCCTGCAAGAGCCGGTCGTGTTGCCCGCCAAGTTGCCCAATTTGTTGCTCAACGGCACAAGCGGCATCGCCGTCGGCATGGCGACCAATATCCCGCCCCACAATCTGCGCGAGATCACCAACGCCATCGTCTACATGATCGAGCGCATGATCGAATCCGAAGGCGAGCCGGACGACGCCGTGCCGGAAATTACGGTGGACGAGCTGATGGCGTTCGTGCCTGGGCCGGACTTCCCCACCGGCGCGCTGATCGTGGGCGGGGCGGAGATCAAAGAAGCCTACGCCACCGGCAAAGGGCGCGTGATTATGCGCGCGCGGACGGAAGTGGAAGAAACCGCCGACGATCGCTTCCGTATCGTGGTGACCGAAATCCCCTACCAGGTCAACAAGTCTTCCATCCTAGAGCGCATCGCGGCCCTGGTGCGCGATGGCCGTTTGCGTATGATCTCGGACTTGCGCGACGAGTCCGACCGCAACGGCCTACGCATCGTGATCGAGCTGCGGCGCAACGCCCAGCCGCGTACCGTGCTCAACCGCCTTTTTAAGTATACCCAGTTGCAAACCACTTTCGGCGTGCAGATGCTGGCGCTGGTCGAAGGCGAGCCGCGTATGCTCAGTTTGCGCCGCGCGCTGCATATCTACATTGACCACCGCCGCACAGTCATCCGCCGCCGCAGCGAATACGAGCTGCGCCGCGCCCGCGCCCGCGCCCACATCCTGGAAGGGCTGTTGGTGGCGCTGGCAAAAATCGAGGACATCATCCGCACCATCCGCCAAGCGCCGGATACGGAAACGGCCCGCGCTCACCTGATCGAGCGCTTCGGGCTGAGCGAGGCGCAGGCCAACGCGATTTTGGATATGCAACTGCGCCGCTTGGCCGCGTTGGAACGGCAGAAGATCGAGGACGAATACAAGCAAATCCGCGCCTATATCGAATATTTGGAGGACTTGCTCCATTCGCCGCGCAAAATCCTGGCGCTCATCCGCGACGACCTGATGGAGCTGGCGGAAAAATACGGCGACGAGCGCCGCACCGAGCTGGCCCTGGGCGTGGATACGGAATTCGACGAAAGCGACTTGGTGCGCGACGAAGAAGTGCTGATCAGCTTGACACGGCGCGGCTATATCAAGCGCGTTCCGGCAGACGCTTACCGCTCGCAGCGACGCGGCGGCAAGGGCGTTACCGGCATGATGACGCGCGAAGAGGACTCGGTCGAGCTTTTGCACGCGGCCCGCTCGCTAGACCATGTGCTCTTTTTCACCAATTTGGGGCGCGTCTATTCCGAACGCGCGTACATGATCCCCGAAGGGGCACGCGGCGCAAAAGGCACGCTGATCAACGCTTTTTTGGCGCTCCAACCCGACGAGTACATCTCGACCATCGCCAGCGTGCCGACCTTCCAAAACACCGAAGGCTACTTCGTGCTTTGCACACGACGGGGGCGCATCAAGCGCGTGCCCGTCAGCGCCTTTGCCGCCGTGCGCCGCAGCGGGCTTATCGCCATGTCGCTAGACCCGGACGACGATTTGGGTTGGGTGCGCCACACCAGCGGCGACCAAGACCTGATCCTGGTCACGCGGCTGGGGCAAAGCATCCGCTTTGACGAACGCGACGTGCGCGTGATGGGGCGCGGCGCGGCGGGCGTGACCGCGATCCGACTCCAGGGCGAAGATGAGTTAGCCGCCCTTGACGTCATCGCCGATCCGCGCGATGATCTCCTGGTGGTGGCCGAATATGGCTACGGCAAGCGCACCCCCCTGGCCGAGTACAAACGGCAGCGCCGCTATGGGCACGGCATCCGCACATTGGCAAGCGACCTCAGCAAAACCGGCCCGATTATCGGGGCGGCAGTGGTCAAGCCGGAAGACGATCTGACGCTGATCACAGCAGGCGGGATGGCGCTGCGCACCGACGTAAGCGCGATCAATGTTTATGGGCGCGCAACCAGTGGAGTAAAGCTGATGGACTTGCCGGACGACGACGTGCTGGTGAGCATCGCCATCGTTCGAGAACGTCCCGAAGCTCCGGAGACCTTAGACGCCATCGCCGACAACGGCCCAGGCGCATAACGCTTAATTGATAATCAGCCTGATGACTACTGCTTATCCGCACCAAGCCGAGCGCCTGCCACCGCTCACGGTAGATGTTCTCGATCCGCTATCCATTGCCGAAGCCGCCGTTGCTTTCGCCAATAGCGACGGTGGTCTGATTGTGTTTCCTACTCGGAAAGCCGCCGACCTCCCAGACGTGCGGGCCGCGCTGCTTGCCGCCGCCGAGATCATCCGCCCAACTCTCCCCCTTGACGTCCCCGAACAATTGACGTTGTCGCCCAAGCAAGGGTGGACGCTCTACGTGCCGCGCGGCACGCAGGTTTACGCGACGGAAGACGGGCGCGTGCTCGTGCGCACGTTGCACACTGTGCGCGAACTGGACGGCGAAGCCATCCGCCAATTGGCCCTCGCCCGCGAACAAGGCGACTTTGAGACGGCAATTGTGCCGGATGCCACACCCGACGACCTGGACGAAGAGCTGTTGGCGGACTTCGCACGGCAGGCCGTGCCGAACTGGGACGGCGACGCATGGGCGCTCTGGGAGCAGATCGGCGCGTTGACGCCCGCAGGCGACGTCACGGTGGCGGGAATATTGCTTTTCGGGCGCGAGCCGCAAGCGTGGCTGCCCGCTGCCCACGTATATTTTGAGCACCGTGTAGCGCGTCAGGTCATCCGCTCGGAAGCTGTGGGCGGCCCACTTGTGCGGCAAATGCTCGCGTTGTGGGAGATGCTGACATTGCACGCGCGCATCTCCGGCCCGCGCCCCCCTTATGCGTCCGCGTTGTTGCGGGAAATCATCTTTAACGCGCTGGTGCACCGCGACTATCGCTTGCTGCGCCGCCCCGTGACCGTGCGGCTGACCCGCGCCGACCTGGTCATCGAAAGCCCGGGCGGCTTGAGCGGCTATTTAACCAGCGTCCACGACATCCCCGAAGGGCGCTATTTGCGCAACCCCCGCCTCTACTTTAGCTTGATGTGCTGGGGCATATGCGACAAACGAGGGGCTTGTGCGTTGGCATCGCGCGCCGGTGAAGACAGATACCCGGGCGTGCGCTGGGAGGCCGACCCGTATACCGTGCGCGTGTACATTGAGCGCAGCGTGCCGAAGGTGCGTACAACCGCCAGCATGACCGTTGCCTCGCTCACAGACCAACAGCAGCGTATTTTGCGGTTGGCGAAACAGCGCGGCAGCGTCACCTTGCGAGAGCTGCAAGCGCGTTGGGGCAACGGCATTCATCCGTCCAGTTTGCAACGCGACCTGGATACGCTCGTTGCGGCGGGGTATTTGCGACGTTTCGGCGGGCGTTCGGGCGTGTATTACGTGCGCTGAGCCAACAGCGTGCGCAAATGGGGCAGCGCCTGACGTAGGGCGCGTTCGCGGTGCGTGAGGTAGCCGACTTTGCGCTCGGCGGGCAAAGTGTGCAACTTTCCCAGCAACATCTCCCATTCCGGCACATAGAAAATGGACTCAAACGGGAAGCCCTCGATGCGGAGCGGGTCGGCTTGTTCCAAGATCACGCCGCGCAACGTGCCCGCAAAGTACACGATCTCGGCGTCAGCCGCCCCAAGCGCAAAGACGGTGCGGAACTGCGCGCCGCGTTGAACGGGCGGCACGCCGCGCATTTGCTCCAGGCAATAGGCGATGATCGCCTCGTCGGACATACGCTCGCTGCCGTCCCAGCGGCGCACGCGAATCCCGGGCGCGCCGTTCAGTGCGTCAATTTCCACGCCGGTATCGTCGCCCACCACCACGAAGTCCGCGCCCACGTGCCGGAGATAGGCACGGGTCTTGGCGGCGGCGTTCGCTTCCAACGTGTCGCCGTCTTCGGCCACGTCGAGCGTCAGCCCGATCTCTTGCGGACTGTGAACGGGGATGCCGTGCGGAGCAAGCAGCGCGCGCAATTCCATCAGTTTTCCCGGGTTGGTGGTGGCGTAAAGCAATCGGCGGGGCATGAGGGGGTGTCCTCCGTGCGGATAAGATGCGGTCAAACGCGCACATTGTACGCGATCTCCTCCAAAGGCGCAGGGCCGCTTGACGCTTCCAATCCAGTGGCGGGCAGAGAGATTTCCCCCTGCCCGCCATATCGCTAACCGCGCTCGTGCGACAGATTTTTTACTTCTTGCGCTTCGGGAAGTGGCTCAAGACGGTGGCCGCGCTCGGCACAACCGTGCGGTCGCCCAACGTCAACTCGCCGAAGGGCTTTTTGACGCGCAGCTTGTCCGCGCCCGCGTAAACCCAAATCGGCGTGCCTTCTTTGGCGTGGCTCAATTTGAGATACGCCTGCCCCAGCGAGTAGCCTTCCGTGTCAATGCTGCACGAGGTCACCACGCCGACCACACGTCCGCGCGCGTCCACTAATGGATCGCCCGGGTGCGGTGCGCGAACGCCCTTGCTGTTCATGCGGAAGCGCGTCACCACCGCGTCGCGCTCGCGCTCGTGCGCCAAGAACGACAACTTGCCCACAAAGAACGGCTTCCACGTCTTCACATAGCTGGCAAAGCCCGCGTCTGCCGGGTTCAGCCCCAGCGCGCCCGCCAACTCATGCCCATAAAGCGGCAAGCCCGCCTCGGTGCGCAAACTATCGCGCGCGGCCAGCCCGATGGGCGTGGCGCCGCTTTCCACCAAGTCGCGGAACAGGTGCGGCGCGGCTTCCGGGTGCACGAAAAGCTCAAAAGCGACCCGCTCGCCGGTGTAGCCGGTGCGCGTGATGACCAAGTCATAGCCGCCCAGCTCGCCACGCACCACGCCCGCCCAGGGCAACGCGCGGATGCGCGCCTTAAGCGCCTCGTCGCCGTGCAAGCTCAGCAGCACATCGCGGCTCTTAGGCCCTTGCAGCGCCAAATCTACGCGGCGGTCGTCGCCATTGGCCGGGTCGCGCAGGTCGCGGATGCGCACGGTGGCGCGCCCGGGCAACTTGGCCCAGGGACGGTCCGGGTCGGCCATATACTCGCCGCGCAACAGCCCGTTGACCCAGGCCCAGTCTTTATCGTTGTTGGCCGCGTTGACCACCACCATAAAGTTATCCCACGCCAGGCGATAAACGAAGATGTCGTCAATCGGGACACCGTCCACGCCCAGCAAATAGCTATAGTGCGCCTGCCCGGGTTTGAGCGTGCTCACGTCGTTGGTGGTCAGCGCGTTGAGGAACGCCTCCACGTCCGCGCCGCTGAACTCAAAAACGCCCATGTGCGAAACGTCGAAAAGCCCGGCGCCGGTGCGCGTGGCGATGTGTTCGGCGCTCACGGAGGTATACCAAACCGGCATATCGTAGCCGCCGAAGGGCACCATCTTGGCCCCAAGTTCCTTGTGCAGCGCGTGGAGCGGTGTGGTCTTCAGCTCCCCGTCTTCCGGCTCTTCCCAAGCGAACTGGGGCAACGGCTCGCCGTTCGGGCCTGCGTACTTTTCGCCGCGACAGCCCACGAAGTAGAACTTGTCGGCCAGCCCGCTCTCCATCTGCGCCCAATCGACCTCGAAGTCGTCAAGATTCGGTTCTTCGCTGAGCAAAGCGACCGTGACCGGCCCGGGCACCTTGCCGTGCAAGTCTTGCGGGTCAAAGCGCACAAAGCCATCGGAAAGCGCGCGCAGCCAAGCGGTGACCTGCTCGGCGCCCTGCTCCACGTGCAAATGATACGCGCCGTCGTGCAGCCGCACCAAAAGCGCGCGGGTCATCGGCTCGCCGTCTTCGGCCAAAACCCACGTCGGCACATAAGCGCCTTCGCCCAGCGCGCGCACGTCGCACGTCAGCGCCACATCGAGGAAATCCGTTGCGCGCGGCCCATAAATATCAATCGTGCGCCAACCTTTGCCCTCAAAGCGCGGGTAGAGCCAAAAATGCTCGGCGGCGGCGTCCGCTTCCTTCGGATAGCGGCGCAAGTCCGGCAGCTCGAAGTCCACGCCCGCTTGTTCGGCCAGCGCGGAAATTTTCTCGCGCGCCGCCTGCAAAGCGTCGAAGTCCACCTTGGCGCGCCACTGCGGACGCCCGCGCCGCCCGGCGTAGCTGAAAGGCTCGCAGGCAAAAAGCACGTCCGCGATCACGTTCGCCAAGCGGTCAATTTCCGAATCACGGAAACCGCGCTGCGTGATCCAAGGCGTGCCCAAGCGGATGCCGGTAGCGCGAAAAGCGGAAGTGTCGCCCGGGATGGTGTTGCGGTTGCAAACAATGCCCGCCAAGTCCAAGATGCGCGCGGCCATGTCGCCGCTCAGCGGCGAGCCGTCCGCACCTTGCACCACTTTACAGTCCACCAGCAGCATATGGGAATCCGTGCCGCCGTAAGGGATGCGCAAACCGCGTTCGGCCAGCTTTTCGGCCAGACGCTGCGCGTTGCGCACGGTTTGCGCTTGCAAAGCGCGGAACTTTTCGGTCGTCGCCAGCTTGAAGGTCACCGCCATGCCCGCAATTGCGTTCATGTGCGGGCCGCCTTGTTCCCCGGGGAAAACGGCGCGGTCGAGCTTGCGTGCGATCTTGCGGTCGGTGCTCAGCAACACCGCGCCACGCGGGCCGTCCAACGTCTTGTGCGTGGTGAAGCTGACCACGTGCGCATGGCCGACCGGCGTGGGGAAAACACCCGCCGCCACCAAGCCCGCCACGTGCGACATATCCGCCAGCAAATAGGCGCCCACCTCGTCCGCAATGGCGCGGAAAGCCGCCCAGTCCGGCGCGAAGGGGTAGGACGTATAGCCCGCGACGATGACCTTGGGCCGATGTTCCAGCGCCAACGCGCGGATCGCGTCGTAGTCCAAGCGCTCGGTCTCGGGGTCTACCGTGTAGCTCACCACGTTATAGAGGATGCCGCTGCGCGAAACCGGGCTGCCGTGCGTCAAGTGGCCGCCGTGTAACAAATTCATGCCCATCAACGTATCCCCGGGCTGCATCAGCGCGCTATAGACGGCGCTGTTGGCTGGCGAGCCGCTGAGCGGTTGCACGTTGACGTAAATTTTTTCCGGCGGGAAGTTTTCGGTGGCGAAAAGCTCGGCGGCGCGCCGACGGGCCAGGCTCTCGATCAGGTCGGCGAACTCCGTGCCTTTGTAATAGCGCGCGTCCGAATAGCGGCGATATTCGGCCAAGCGCATATCCACGTCCAGCAACTCGTCTTGCGTGAGGGTGCGCCAATCCGGGTCGGGGTAACCTTCGGCGTAAATATCTTGGAAGACCGAGCCGAGCGCTTCCCGCACCGCCAGGGGCGCGCTGGATTCTGAGGGGATCATAATCAGGCGTTTAGCCTGCCGCAATGTTTCTAAGTCGACCAGTGCTGCTACGTCGGGGTCAAGTTCGGCCAGCTCACCACGAAACAGAAAGTCATCCATCACCAGCTCCTATACAAATCGCACGAAAAAACAGCACACTTTATCGGGCACATTCTAGCACGCGCAGGGGGGAATAGCTACCAAAAACGCGCCCCGTGCAGCCGAGCGATGGGGCGCGTGTGATATATCGCAGCGGGGAAGGTGCAATCTGTCCAACGCGCGGCGATCTTTTCTCGTTGCGGCGCGCTCCAAGCCCCGCTATACTAGCGCCTAGTAACCCACTCCACACACAGGACGGGCCATGTCTGCGGAAAACGCCACCGACACCCTCCGACACGACGTATTCCTCAGCTACGCACGCCAGGACGGGCGGCCATACGTCAAGCGGCTGGACGCGGAACTGCGCGAAAACGGCTTCCGAACCTGGCGCGACACGCGCGGCATTGACCCCTGGCAAGACTTCACCGCTGAGATCGAGCGCGCTATCGAGGGTTCGCGCTTTGTGGTGGCGTGCATCACGCCCGACGTCAAGCGCGACAACTCCTTTGTGCGCCGCGAAATTCAATACGCCCTGGCCGTGAAAAAGCCGGTGCTCGTTGCGCGTCCGGAAGAAGTTATACCCCCGATCCACGTGGTAAACCATACCTGGATCGAGTTCTATAAGGACTGGAACGCCGCCCTGGCCCAACTGATCGCCATCCTACGCAGCTCGCCGCAAAGCGTCGCCCGTCCGCCCCTGCCGCCCGAAGTGCGCGACCCCTTCCGTCCCTATCTGGGAGAGGCTTATAAGTGGATCGTGCAATACCTCGACCAAGCGGTGATCCGCTTGATCGACCTGAAAGCTGAGGCCACCGCCGACGCCGTCGAGTCGCCGCAACGCAAGCGCCCCCTTATGTTCGAGCAGCTCTTTACCGCACACGCCGTCCACGGCCCCGAGCCTGCCCCCACCGACGAACTCCCGACTTTCTCCCGCTTCGGCGAAGCATTTGAGCACTACGACGGACGGGTGCTGTTGTTGGGCGAGCCGGGGGCCGGCAAAACGATCACGCTGTTGGCGCACGCCCGCGACGCCATCGCCCGACGGCTGGACAACCCCAACGCGCCGCTGCCCATGTTGGGCTTGGTCGCCACTTGGGACGCCGTCAAGCGCACCCCGCTGGCAGAGTGGCTGGCGCAGGGTTATGACGGCATCGTCTCACGGGAAGCGCTGGAGCGCGTCATTGAGGCAGGCGGTGCGTTGCTGTTGCTCGACGGGCTGGACGAGCTGGGCAACGAGCGTGAAGAAAAGCACGAATTAGAGGAAGAAGACCCCGAGACGGGCGAAAAGCAAACCGAGATCGTGCGCTTTGACCCGCGTCCCCGTTTCATCGAGCTGATCCCGCCCAAAAACCAAGTCGTGTTGAGCTGCCGCGTGCGTGACTACAGCGAGATCGGGCAAAAGGTGGCGCTCAAGGGGGCGGTGACGCTGCTCCCGCTGAGCGACGCGCAAATCCGCGCCTATTTGGAAGAGCAACCCGCGCTCCTGGCCGCGCTGGAAGCCGACCCCGAGCTGCAAGAGATGTTGCGCTCGCCGCTGGTGATGAGCCTTTTCGCCTTTGCCTATCGGGACATGACGGCGGAGGACGCCGAGCGCTTGCGCGACCTGGCCGCCAGCCCGAGCGAGCTGCGGCACGCCATTTTCGAGCGCTACGTGCACAAACGTTACGCCTGGGAAGACCGCAAGCACGGCCACCTGCCCTTCTCGCGGGAGAAACTCTACGCCGTGCTGGGCCAAGCCGCGATGGAAAACCTCATCGGCGACTGGTGGACGCAAAACAATGTGC
>JALSSH010000317.1 GCA_026984385.1 Ardenticatenia bacterium
ACGATCCGCTCTGGCCGGACGCGCCGAACGTGGAGCGCGCGGAGCTGGTTTTGCGCGCGGGCGGCTATCGGGAGCGGGTCACTTCGCGGCTGCGCATCCAAATCAGCATGTCGCGCTATCTCTACGGTGTGCCCTACAGCGCGGCGCTGAGCCGTATGGCGCGCGCCAGTTTCAACGGCACGGACTATGTCAGCTACGATCTGCTGACCGATATCGAAACGCGCGCCTTTTTAGAGACGTTGCGCTCCGGCACGGGGTCGCTGGCCGTTTTCGCCTGGACGCCGCTCGTGCCGCATCCGGACGCTTATTTGCGCCCACTGTTGCATTCGGACTACGAGATGCCGCGCAACAGCGGGTACGCGGACACGGCCATTGACGCGCTGCTCGACCGCGCCGCCACGCTCGACGATGTGGCCGCGCAAGGCGCGCTCTATCGGCAAGTGGCCGAGCGTGTGTATGCGGACTTTGCGCTCGTTCCGCTCTGGCAAGATCACGTGCAAGCGGTGGCCTGGGAGGACGTGGTGGGCGTGCAGGTGGAGCCGAATTTCTTTTTGCACTATGAGCGTTTGGGGCGGCGTTGAGCGGAAAACACTTTGTGGGAATGTGCAACGCGGGGATCGTCACGGCGACGACCCCCGCGTTCAGTTTACCGATTGGCTGGCGCACTTATGAGGCGGCGTCGTAGCCCGGCCCTTCGGAGAAGAACTTGTAGTTCCACTCGATATCGGGCGTCAGGTCCACCACCTCGCCGCCTGCTGCTTCGACCACCTCTTTGGTGTCGTGCGGGACACGCTTCTGACCGGCAGCCATCTCGTAGGCTTCTGGCACTTCGTCTTCGGGGAAGATTGCCTCAAACGGGCATTCCGGCACGCACGCGCCACAGTCAATGCAGGTGTCCGGGTCAATGTAGAACCAGGGCCACTCGTTTTCCGGCTGGCCCTGGACGATGCAGTCCACCGGACAAACTTCTGTGCACGCGCTATCACGCAAGCACAAGCTGGTGATGATATGAGTCATTGTGTCACTCCTTCAGCAACAACAATATTGATATATGACGCTTGTTTGCAAACCACCGTTGAGCCGCCGTCAGGCTTGTACGTGTGCTCGCCGAAACGTGGCGGGCCATCGTCTGACTTTGGCTTCGCCCCAACTATAGCGCACTCTGGCGCTCGTGCAAGCGTTTTTGGCCTGCCTCTGCCGTAAAAGAAGCGCCCCGCACAAAAGGCCGGGGCGCTGGATGGCTTGGCTTGCGAAGACCTAGCCGCGCGCGGCGCGGAAACGTTCGGCCACGTCGGCCCAGTTGACCACGTTCCACCAGGCCTCAACATACGCCCCGCGATTGTTCTGGTACTTGAGGTAATAAGCGTGCTCCCACACGTCCAGCACCAGCAGCGGCACCACGCCCCATTGGGTCAAGTTGTGGTGCTTTTCGGCTTGCAACACTTCGAGCTGACCGGCGTTCGGCTCCCAGACCAGCAAGCCCCAACCGCTGCCCTCAACAGACTTGGCGGCGGCGGAAAAGTGCGCCTGGAAAGCGGCGAAGCTGCCGAAGTCCTGCGCGATCTGCTCGGCCAGCTCACCGTTCGGCTCGCCACCGCCGCCCTGACCGGCGGGCGCCATGTTCGGCCAAAAGATGCTGTGCAACAAATGGCCCGAGCCGTGAAAAGCTGCCTCCCGCGAAAGATGCTTGACCAGCGCAAAGTCGCCCGCTTCGCGTGCGGCGGCGAGCTTTTCCAGCGCCTTGTTCAGCCCGTTGACGTAGCCTTGGTGGTGTTTGTCGTGGTGAAGGCGCATAGTTTGTTCGTCAATGTAGGGTTCGAGGGCGTCGTAGGCGTAGGGCAAAGGGGGTAGTTCGTACTTTTTGACCATCGTACTCTCCTTACTGAGTGGATAGGTGGTATGAGGAAGTATAGAAGTTTAATCTCATGTAAATTATAAAA
The DNA here is from genome assembly GCA_026984385.1 of Ardenticatenia bacterium. Classification (GTDB taxonomy): domain Bacteria; phylum Chloroflexota; class Anaerolineae; order Aggregatilineales; family Aggregatilineaceae; genus JALSSH01. The sequence goes on from JALSSH010000317.1 coordinate 1,941, forward strand.
ACCTTTGCGCGATTTGCCCATAGGAAATGGGTAAGGAGGCTACGGCGCGCCGTTCGGCTGAGGCAGCGAGGCGATCAGCGCCACTTCGTTGAGCATCACGTCGTACTCATGGCCGGAAGCGTAAAACTCGATGCGTTGGATGGCGCCCGGGCGCAAATCCTCCGGCCAGTCGTTGAGCAAATCGCCGGATTCATAGGTGTACCAGGCGTCTTTGTTGATCTGCTCGTGCGGCTCCCAGCAAGACGCACAAGTGCGCCGTCCGTTTTCGTTGGGGCGATACTCGGCGTAAAAGCCGTGATACCACACGCGCGGGTTGCCGTATTGATCCAAATAGTCCATGCGCAACATGACCGGACATTCCGAGCCGGCGATGCCGCAGGCGCTTAGGCTTTGGTGGTGAACCAGCATGGTCACGCGCAAGCGCACCTCGGCGTATTGGGTGATGTCCAGCCCTGGCGGGGACGCGGCCTCGTCGTTGTTGGCGGTCTCGTCGCCGTTGCGCTCGCCCAGCTCTTGATAGCAGCCGGTTTTGGCGGGGGTAGGGCCAGATTGGGTGCGCC
>JALSSH010000318.1 GCA_026984385.1 Ardenticatenia bacterium
CCACGCGCTCACCGCTGCGGCGCAAGCTATCTTCTTCGTCGGCCTCGTGCTCGGCCACGTGGATATGGAAGCTGGTTTCCAACCCCTCCGACGCCGCGACGCACTGCTCCAGTGTCTCGTCGGAAAGCGTCAAGCCGGCGTGCAAGCCAAAGGTCGCGGAAACAAGTGGACGCTCACGTGCCGCCTTGAGGAAACGCACGTTTTCTGCGATGCCCGCCCGCGCTTTTTCCGGCCCGTCGCGGTCGGTCACCTCATAGCAGAGCACGGCGCGCACCCCGGCCTGTTCCACTGCGTCCGCGATCACGTCCAGACTGCCGTCAATGAAGTTCGGGCTGGCGTGATGGTCGATCAGCGTGGTTGTGCCGTGCTTGATCGCGTCCACCAGCGCCACCAACGCGCTATAGCGCACCGAGCGCTCGTCTAAGGACTTATCTAGCGGCCACCACAGTTGGCGCAAGATGGCGGGAAAATCAGCCGGAGCGGGGCCAGGGATCGCCAGGCCGCGCGCATACGCCCCGTAAAAATGCGTGTGCGAACAGATGCCCCCGGGCAACGCGAGTTGGCCGTGCGCGTCCAGGTGTTCGGCTTGGGGATAGCGCGCGAGCAGATCGGCGGACGTGCCTATGTCTTGGATGACGCCGTCTTCGATCAGCAGCGCGCCGTCTTCGATCAACGTGTTGGGGTCGCCCCAGGTCAAAACGTTTGCATGAGTCAGCAAAAGGGCCATTTTTTCACTCTTCAATCGGTAGATGAACCGTCAGGGGGCCGCCGCGCTGTTGGATCGCCTCCAGGATCGCCTCCACGCTGTAGCGCACAGCGCGCGCCTCGTCAGAAGCGCCCAGAGGGACGATCTGTTCACCGTCCGGCTGAGTGGAAGCAATAACCGTGCCGTCTGCGCACTGCACGCGGATTTGTGCGCCGCGTGGGGCGGGGTCTGGGTCGGGGCGGGGTTCGGCTTCCCACACGCGCACCGAGCGCACACCCCGCCGCCGCAGCGCATAGTAGACACGGTCTACGAAGCAGTCGGCCTTGCTATACAGATCCGCGATCACCCGCGCTTGCACAAAGCGATCCCAAGTGGTGTAGATGAAGGCCACCGGTCGTTTGGTCGGGTTGAGGATGGGCGGGTCTTTACGGCGCAGCTCGCCGAGCTGGAGCTTGTGATACCAGTGGTCGGCGCGCTTGTGGGTGGCTTCTTCCGGCAACAGGTCGCGCCGCCGAGCCAACTCCGTGCCGATGCGCCGCGCGTAATAGCGGATGCCGCCGTTTTCGTCACCAAAAGCGCGGCTCAGGTAAAAGGCCACATATTCAGCGTGTACCCCTTTGGGGGCTTTGCCTTGTGGCACGCGATACCAATGCTCGGCGCGCGCTTTTTCAAAGTCACGCTTGCGCCGTATCACGCCCACCAGCACGCGATCCTCGGGGTACACGCCGTATGCTCCTGGCTAGATTTTGCCCGTCTTACGGTAGGCGGCCAGCTTTTCGTCGATCGCTTGCACTTTGGCCTGTTCGGCTTCCCACCACGCATCGTCAAGCTGCGCGTTGAGTTCCTCAACGGTCTTGCCCTGCTGCTCGACCCAAGTGTAATACTTCAGGTTGTGCCAGCGGGCGCGCATATCTGCTGTGCCGTCCCAGATGTAGTCGGTGGTGCGGGCGTGGAAGATGCTGCGCACGCGGGCGATAGCTTCGGTCTCGTCCACCACGCCGTAATCGCGGCGCATCGCGTCCATCACGCTGCCGTAGCGGTCCAGCCCGTCGGTGGCGACGGTCACGACCAGGTCGTCCGGCCCCATGTTGTAGTGCTTCACCGTCTTGATCGCGCCGAGGATGTTGCAGATGCTGCTGATGCCCAAGCGCGTCTTGAGGTAGTCTACCGTTTCTTGCGGGATGCCGAAGTGGTCAACCAAGGCGCGCAAACCGCCCTCGTCGGCGAAGAGCTGCAGACCGAGCTTGGACTCCACGTCGTCAATGAGCATGATGGCGTCCATGTTGGTCACGTGGTGAATCCAAGTCACGTGCTTGTCGCCGATGCCCTGGATGTCGTGGCCGCCGTAGCCGTTGAGCGCCAACGTGGGGCACTGGATCGGCTCTAGGCCGACGATCTTGTGGTCGTGCCATTCTTGCTTCAGACGGTCGCCAGCGGCAATCGTGCCCGCGCTGCCCATCGCCGAAACATACGCCGAGACCTTACCCGCACCGATACCGCGTTCGGCCAGCTCGTGGGCCAAGTCGATCACGGTGTTGCCGGTCACGTAGTAGTGGAAGCGATAGTTGCCCATGACCTCGAACTGGTTCATGTTGCGCATGTTCGGGTCGGAGGCCATCAGCTCTTTGACTTTGTCGTAGATTTCCTTAACGTTGCTCTCGCAGCCCGGGGTCTTGATCACCTGAGCGCCAAATTCCTCGATCATGTGGAAGCGCTCTTCGCTCATTTCCTCGGGCAAAATGACGATGCTCTTGCAGCCCATGCGCCCGGCCACATACGCGCCACCGATGCCG
>JALSSH010000319.1 GCA_026984385.1 Ardenticatenia bacterium
CACCGCCACGTTGGCCACACTGCCGCCGCCGAAAAGCGTGGGCGGGGTGAGTTGCGGCATCTGACCGGGGACACGCTGCGGCAAGCGGATCACCATATCCACATTGACGTCGCCCAGGGTCAACACGCGCCTAGAGTTCACGTTCGGCCTCCCGCACGGCCTGCACGAATTGCCGCACGCGCTCCAAATCTTTGCGGAAACGCCCGTCCGGCAGCGTTTCGTTGGTGTGCGTTAGCGAGTCCACGCCCCAGGGCCGCACAAAGCGGATCGCTTCGGCCACGTTTTCCGGCGAAAGTCCGCCCGCCAGGATGACCGGAATTTTCACTGCCTGCACAATGGCGCGGCTGACGTTCCAATCGTGCGTTTTGCCGGAGGCGCCCACCCCGGGAATATCGGGCGCTTGCGTGTCCAGGATCAGCATATCGGCCACGTCTTGATAGCTGCGTGCGTCCTCGACGGCCTGCGGCCCGACCACCGAGATCGCCTGCATGATGCGCATGTGGGGCGGCAACATGCCGCGCAGCTCGCGCACGGCCTGCGGCGGCACAGCGCCCATCAGCCCGCACAGGTGCACAATGTCCGGTTGGGTGGCGCGCACCATCTCCACAATCGCGGCCAAGTCCTCTTCCACCGTCAGCGCCACTTTGGTCACGCCCGGCGGGAGCGCTTGGAAGATGGCGCGGGCGGTTTCGTAGTCCACCTCCCCGGGCAAACCGCGATAGGCCGGTGAGACGCCGATATGGTCAACGCCCAGGCGCGCCACCGCGACGGCTTCCTCGGGCGTTTGCATGGTGTAAATTTGTACGATCATCGTTGTTTTGCTCCTCAGAACGGCACGCGGCCAACCATGTGCGTTTGCGTGTCGGCGAAATGCTCCGCACACCACACCTCAGCGTAACACAAAGCGCTTGTGTCCCCCAAATACAGATTTTTGATCGCAAAAATTGCCATTGACGCCGCTTTGCCCGCTGCGTATAATTTAGGCGTCTGGCGACGTAGCTCAGCGGTAGAGCAGGGGACTCATAAGCCCTTGGTCGTGTGTTCAAATCACACCGTCGCCACCAAAGGCCCCGGCAGCTTGTCGGGGTTTTTTCTTTCGAACTGCATTCAGGGTACAATGCGCTTGCTATGGTGTTCGACAAAATGCTTTTTGTAAGGGGAAAAACGTGGCACAAGCATATATCGTTTTTTTCGGCCCGCCAGGGTGCGGGAAAGGCACACAAGCCCGTCAAGCCCGCGACGAATTCGGCTTGGTGCATATCTCAACCGGTGATCTGTTGCGCGAGCACGTGAGCAAAGGAACGCCGTTGGGCGTGGAAGCCAACCGCTATATGGTGCGCGGGGAACTTGTCCCTGACAACCTCATTTTACGCATCGTGCGCGAACGGTTGCAACGTCCGGATTGCGAGCGTGGGGCGATCTTCGACGGCTTCCCACGCACGCGCGCCCAGGCCGAGGCGCTCGATGTGCTGTTGGCCGAGCTGGGCAACACGCTTTCTATGGTGATCGAGTTCGTTTTGCCGCTGGAAGTTTCGCGCCAGCGCTTGATGGCGCGCCAAGAAGGCCGCGCAGACGACCGTCCGGAAGTGATCGAAAAACGCTTGGCCGACCACCAAATCGTCCATCAAAGCGTCGTCCCGTACTATCAGGCGCAAGGGTTGATCCGCCAGGTGGACGCCAACCGCACCATTGAAGCGATCTACGCCGATGTGCGCGCGCTGATCCAAGAGGCTTTGCGTTGAGCCAAACCTGCGCTTTCCGCTGCTCGCCGATGTGCGGGTCGGAAGGTTGCCGCGCGAAGGGAGCATCGAACCGGTGAGTGCTCAAGTTCCACAACGCCCACTTTTGAAGGCCGGCGAGCGCTTGGCACGCTTGACCGTCCAAGAGCTGCTTGGGCGCGGAGAAAACGCCGAGGTCTACCGGGCTTTTCATCCGGACTACAAGCGCGACGTGGCGCTGAAAGTGTTCCGCGCTGTGCCGAAAGAACCGGCAGCCGTGCGCGCGTGCTTTCGCCGACAGATGCAAACCATCATCGCCTTAAAGCACCCCAACATCATTCGCGTTTTAGAGGCGGATGTGAGCGACGAGGGGCGGTTTTATATCGTGATGGAGCTTTTTGTGGGCACGGAAACGCTGCGCGACGCGATCTCGTTGCGTCCTGCCGGTTTTGAACAAGAAGAGGGGGGGCGGCTTTTCCAACAAATTGCCAGTGCGGTGGCTTACGCCCACGAACAGGGCATCGTGCACGGCAACATCAAGCCGGATAACGTGCTGTTACCTTCCCCGCTGCGTCCGTTGCTGACCGACTTCGATATTGTGTGCTTGCGGGAACACCAATCCCGTCCCCGCACGCCTAACGCCGCCACCTACCTGGCCCCTGAACAGATTTTGGGGCAAGAAACTACCGTGCAAAGCGACATTTACGCGCTGGGGCTGTTGCTCTACGAGATGATGGTTGGCGATGTGCCCTTTAAGGGCGAGACGTTCGAGGCCGTTGCG
>JALSSH010000320.1 GCA_026984385.1 Ardenticatenia bacterium
CAACATCCCCAACAACGGTTGCAACGCGCCGCGAAAAAGCAGCTCTTCCGGCACACCGGCCAGCACGCTGAAAAGCACGATATGATGCCAACGCATCGCGCGCATATCCAACGAGGCGAGCAAAATTTGCTCGATACGCCGCAAAGCCGGTATGCGCTGCTGCAAAAACCAAGCGCTCAACGCAAAAGCCACACCGATCCCAGCGCCCAACAGCACGTCCAACCACCAACGCCGCGTGGGAAACCAGATCGCCAGGCTCTGCGAGCCGAAAACCACGCCGAGCACCCACGCCGCCGCAACCATCAGCGCACCGAGCGCCGTCCCGTAACCGGCCAGCACGCGCGGATGTACACGGTGCGGCATCCGCGCAGGGCGTGGCTCTTCGCTCGACGGCTCGGGCGCGGGCGGGGAAGGCGGCGGCGACAACGGCACAGACGACGGCCTTTCGTAAAGCATCAGCCACAACAAGGAGATTTTCATCAGCTACTCATCTGGTGCATAGACATTTCTAACACCGATCCGTTATGCTAAAGTATAACGTAAGGAGTATGCGAATGCGCCATTGGAACGGCAAACGCACACTCGCCCAACCCACCCCGCGCCCACCGCTACGCCCACGCCCAACAGGGTCGACGGTGTACCTACACCGGTTGCTATTTTCTCGACGATTATTTATTTGATTCTAATCATACATTTCTTGATTTTCCGTCGAAAAATCAGTACGATGGAAACACGGCTTCACATCAGCACGCCCAAAATCAGTAGGGAGCGTGTGATGACTGCCAAAAGAAAGAAGGAAAATACGGTGGGTGTTCTAAACGATTTCGCACGGCTGGATGATGACTATGTGGAGGGCTGGGACGGCTCGTCCTCCCTCCTTGCCTACAACGCGCCGGAAAGCGTAGACCCGTCGCAGAGCGTCGCCGAGGATCGCTTCATGCCCCAGGCGGACGCCGACTTGTTACAATTCTACTTCCGCGACATCCGCCCGATCTCCGAACCGCTGGACGCTGAGCGCGAGCGTGCCCTGGCGCGTATGGTGCAAGCGGCCAACGCCGCCCAAGAAAAATTGCAGGGGCGCGACTGCGCCGAAGTGGACGAAGACCTTTGCGCCGTGCTGGAACTGGGCGAAGCGGCCCGTCGCGAGCTGATCATGGCGAACACGCGCCTGGTGATCTCCATCGCCAAGAAGTATCAGGGACGCGGCTTGCCGCTTTCTGACCTGATCCAGGAAGGCAACTTGGGCTTGATGAAAGCCGTCGAACGCTTTGACCCCTCGCGCGGGGTGCGGCTGAGCACGTATGCCACCTGGTGGATTCGCCAGGCGATCACACGCGCCGCCGGCGACCGAGGGCGCACCATCCGACTGCCGATCAACCAGGGGCAACGCTGGGGGCGCTTGCGCCGCACGGCGGAGCGCTTGGCCCAAGAGCTGGGGCGTGAGCCGACCTACGAGGAGCTGGCCGCCGCCAGCAACCTCACGCCGGAACAAGTAGAAACCACGCTGTTGGCCGCGCGTGAGCCTGTGCAACTGGACGAGCTGATCGGCGAAGAGGAAAATCGCCCGCGCGCCGATCTGATCGCGGACAAAGAAAGCGAGCTGCCGGAAGAAGCAACCGCTCGCCAGCTCTTGATCGAGTCGATCAGCTTCCTTTTGGGCGCGTTGCCGCCCCGAGAAGCGCGCATTATTCGGCTGCGCTTCGGCTTGGAAAACGGCAGCACGCACAGCATGTCGCAAATCGGGAAGCTGATGGGCTATAGCCGCGAGCGCATCCGCCAGTTGCAGCACGCGGCGCTCAACAAACTTCGCCAGATGCAGACCGCTTACGGTCTGAGCGAATATCTGGACTGACGCCATCCACAACATCGTTTCACGCCGCGACCGACGCGCTCCGAGCAAGCCGTCGGTCGTGTGCGTTTAACGTGCCCGCTCCAGCGTATCTAGCGCCTGTTCCACACGCGCGCCAAGATCGTGCAGCAAGCTGAGCACAAACATCGCCTCGTCGTCCTGACGCGGAGGAAAAAGCCGCGTCCAATACGTATAGGCCGCCGAGAGCCGGTCCACCGCCAACACCGCCTCGATCTCGGCGGCAGAGGCTTTCCCTTCGGCCAAATACGCGACCAACGCCGCTTGAAAAGCGGGGGTCAGCGCCTCAACACGCGCCAACACCGCATCAAAAAGCGCGCGATCCCATCCGCCGCGCGCCTCCAAGCTGGGGAAGGAAACTTCACTCAGCGCCGTGAGCAGTGTTTCCAAGTGCGCCAAGAGCTGTTTTCGGGGATTGGGCGTGCCGTGTTTCATCAATGCGCGCTCCGAGGATGCGGAGGGGGTGGCGTATGTTCGCAGGTCATCACTTTTCCCATCGGCTGCTTCCTTGCCGCGCCCATTATAGCACGCGCCCACCCCGCACGCGCCCTCGCGCAAAATTTGGTCTTTCACGTCCTGCGCGTTACACTCTTGCCCGCTGACAGGACGCATATCCCATCCCCTC
>JALSSH010000321.1 GCA_026984385.1 Ardenticatenia bacterium
CACATGCGCTTCCAGCGCCATGATCGCCGGCCCGTCCGCTGTGGCGTAGGCGCGGATGCCTTCAAAGACGCTCGAACCGTAGTGCAGCGCGTGGACGCTGACGTGTACGGTCGCCTTGTCCCAGGGGACGAACTCGCCGTTGAACCAAATCCAATCGGACTTTTGCATACTCCCCTCGCTCTCTTGTGTACGCTAATCCAGGAACACCGCGCCGGTGCTGGCGCTGCTCACCCATTTGGCGTAGCGGCGCAGCCAGCGGCTGGGGATATCGGTTTGGAAGGGGGGCAGCGCGTCCAGGCGACGTTGCACCTCGGCGGGGTTTACCAGCAAGTCCAAGCGGCGCTCGTCCAAGTCGATCTCGATCAAGTCGCCATCTTGGACGGCGGCCAACGGGCCACGCGCGGCGGCTTCTGGGCTGATGTGGCCGATGGAGATGCCGCGACTGCCGCCGGAAAAGCGCCCGTCGGTGACCAGCGCGACGCTTTCGCCCAGCCCCATACCCTGGATTTGCGCCGTCGGGCCGAGCATCTCTTGCATCCCCGGGCCGCCGCGCGGCCCCTCATAGCGGATGACCACCACGTCGCCGGGCTGCACTTCGCGGTTGAGAATGCCGCGCGAGGCGGCCTCTTCGCTTTCATAAACGCGCGCCGGGCCTTTGTGTTTGCGGATACCTTCCGGCACAGCGCCGGTTTTGATCACTGCGCCGTCCGGCGCCAAGCTGCCGAATAGGATCGCCAGACCGCCGCTTTCGTGGTACGGGCTTTCCACCGTGCGGATCACTTCGGTATCCTTGATCGCGGCCTCGGCGATGTTTTCGCGCAAGGTGCGGCCCGTGACGGTGATCCGATCCAAGTGGAGCGTGCCCTCACGCTTGCTGATCTCGTGCAAAATGGCCGGAATGCCGCCCGCACGGTGCAAGTCCTCCATGTGCCAGTTGGAAGCGGGGCTGATCTTGCAAATATGCGGGACGCGCTCGGCCACCTGGTTAATGCGCTCCAACGGGTAGTCAATGCCCGCCTCATAAGCCAGCGCCAAGGTGTGGAGCACGGTGTTGGTGCTGCCGCCCATCGCCATATCCAGCGCGAAGGCGTCGTCTATGGCCTCGGCGGTGACAATCTGGCGCGGGGTGAGGTTGCGCTCGATCAAGTTCATTATTTGCTTGGCGGCGGCGCGTGCGAGGGCCTCACGCTCGGGGGTTTGGGCCAACGCCGTGCCGTTATAGGGCAAGCCCAAGCCCAAAACTTCGGTGAGGCAGTTCATCGAGTTGGCGGTGAACATGCCGGAACACGAGCCACAAGAGGGACAACCGTAATCTTCCAGCAGCTTGAGTTCGGCCTCGTCAATGCTGCCCGCCTTGTACGCGCCCACGCCCTCAAACACGCTGATGAGGTCCACGATGCGCCCGTCCGGCGTGCGGCCTGCGGGCATCGGGCCGCCGCTGACAAAAATCGTGGGGATATCCACGCGCAGCGCGCCCATGAGCATCCCGGGTACGATCTTGTCACAGTTGGGGATGCAGATCATGGCGTCGAAGGCGTGCGCCATGATCATCGTCTCCACTGAGTCGGCGATCAGCTCGCGGCTGGGCAGCGAAAAGTTCATGCCGATATGCCCCATCGCGATCCCGTCGTCCACGCCGATCGTGTTGAACTCAAAGGGGACGCCGCCAGCTTCTCGCACCGCTTGTTTGACAAGCTGGCCGAAGCGCTGCAAGTGCACATGGCCCGGGATGATGTCAATGTACGAGTTGACGATAGCCACAAAGGGCTTGTTCATGTCGGCGTCGGTGACGCCGGTGGCTTTGAGCAAGCTCCGATGGGGGGCGCGTTCAAAGCCTTTTTTGATGCGGTCAGAGCGCATAGGCATTGTGGTTCGGTCTCCTGGTTGCTGCCCGAGGGCACTTCCCAAAAAGAAACCGTCCTTGTTAGCGGTCAGGACGGCTTTTTGCTCGGCAATTTGCGGCACAACTAACAGCGCGCGCCCGTCCTAACCGCGTCTTCCTCCCCCTCCAGAACCAGGAGAAGGAGGCCGCTAATCAAGGTGACAGGCAAAAGTACCAAGCCGCTGAACATTCGTGATGTCCTTATTAGAAAACGCGATCTCGCACAAAAAAACCTCCCGCGTGTGGGAGGTTTTATTTCACCGACAAACCCTTGAGCAGCCCGTCAGGCCCTCCCAACGCTCAAAGCCCCGCCAATAATGACGAGGAGAACAATAACCAAAAGAACTAGGAGGGTACGGTTGCGGGCCATAAGGATCGAGATTTCCGTTTCCTTCAAATGCGCTTAACTATCCCGACTGTAACGGGGTGTGGCGTATGTGTCAAGCATTGTAGAGGCGTATGACGGGGGCTTTGTGGAAAATGTACAAAAAGCGCTGAGGGCGTGCAGTGCGCGCGAGGTCGGCGGGCAACGTGCGCGCCGCTTTGCCGCAACCGGACACTCACCGTGTTACAATGCCGCCGAAAGGAGAAGGAATGAACCGCCGTAGGA
>JALSSH010000322.1 GCA_026984385.1 Ardenticatenia bacterium
CAGCAACGCCACGCCCCATTGCGGCAACGCGCGCACCACGCCCAAAACCTGCGTGGGCGGAGCGGTGAAGTTGGCCCACTGGCCCGAGCTGCTTTGCCCGGCCATGCCCATCGCGATCCCCTCGCTTTGCAACACCGGGTAACCGCTCAGCTCGGCAAAGCCGGCGGGCGCAACCAAGCGCCCCTCGGCTGTGCTGACCGCGTAGATCGCCACGCCGTGATCGGCCTGGGCGGTGGCGTCGCGCAACAGCGCGTCCAGCGCGGAGAGATCAATTTGCGCCGCCAGCACGCCGAAAGCCGCGCCGCTTTCGTCGGTGATCGGGGTGGTGACCGTGAGCGTCGGCGCACCGCTGAGCGGGTCGTATTGTACAGGGTGCGGCTGCGGCGCGGAAAGGCTGGCGGCGAAATACGCTTCGCCCGCCACCGTCGCGCCGATGCGTTCGGCTTGTGTGGAAGCCAAGACCACGCCCTGGGTGTTATAGATGCTCAGCGTGCCCAGGGCCGGATTTTGGCTTTGGGCTTGTTCCAACAGCGCGACGGCGGAAGCCTGACGCTCGCCAAATTCGGCAGTGCTCGGCGCGGTTTGCACCAGCGAGAGGAACGTCGCGTGCGCCGCGTTTTCCAGCGCGGTGACCTCGGCCTGACGCGCGCGCAACATGTCGGTGATCTGCGTAACGAGCGTATCCGCCAGGCCGTTGAGCCAAGCGGTTACTTGTTGGCGTGGGGCGGCCTGGGCTTGCGCGGTCGCGGTGAGCTGGCCCTCAGCGGTGGCCGTCAGCGCCTGGTTAAAAGCGGCGTCTACGGTCTGCTCAAAGGCGGCGGTCAGCGTGGGGGCGGCCACCGTAGCGACGGCGGCGGTTTGTGTCATGGCGAAGCCTTGTTCAGCGGCGGCGGTCTGCGTGAAGCGCTCCGCGATCACCGCGTCGATGGTTTGTTGTTGCTGGGTCGGGTCGAGCTGCGCGGCGGGCGTGCCGAACGCGATTGAGGCTGTGCCCAGCAAAAGCAGAATGATCAGCGTCGCAACGGTGGCGACGGTCCAAATAGAAAAGCGTTGACTCATGGGTTTGTATCCTTACGGTTACCTTATTCACCAGGTGAGCGCACAAGTGCGCTTGCGATAGCGTTTTGATGGTCCTGTGACGATGAAAAGCTCGGGGCGACGCTCAGAGCGGCAGCGTGCGCGCCAGTTGCCCCAGCGCGCGGCTGAACGCCCCTTCGGGTTGGGCCAGCACCACCGGCCTGCCGCGTCGGATCGCTTCGCGGTGTTCCGGTGTGTAAGGCAATTCGGCGTCCAGTGAGCGCTTGAGCGCTTTTTGGATGGTCGCGTTGGGCACGTCCGGCGTGGGGTGCGTGTGGTTGAGCACCACGCGCACGCGCTCTTTGGCCACGCCGAGCGTGTGCAGCGTAACCAGCAGTTGGCCGGTGCTCTGGATCGAGGGCGGATCGTCCGCCATGACCACGATCACCGCGCCGGAAACTTGCAGCGCGCCTCGGGTGGCGTTGTCCAGCGTGCGCACGTCGGCCACCAGGCGCTTGTGGTTGCTGGCAAGCTCGCGCAGGATGTTTTGCGCGGCCTTGGTGGAAAGCGTTTCCGCTGGCGGTTGGGGCGGCGCGGCCAAGATGTCTATCGGTGGCATAGGGTAGGCGGTCAACAGCCCCATCAGCTCGCGCGGGTTGGGCACGTCGCCTTGAGCGAGCAATGGCCCCCAGTTTTTGCGCGCGGGCAGATGCAGATGCAAATGCACGTGCCCACTGCTCGGGCTGAGGTCTGCCAGGCAGACGCTCCCGTTTTGCGCGGCCAACAACAACGCCAAATTGACCGCGATGGTGGTGCAACCCACCCCGCCGCGCAAACTGATCACCGTGACCAGCGGCAACAACGGCAACTTGACGGGCGTGGCTCGCCCCAAGTCTTCTGCGCCGATCGGCACGCGCCCGCTGCGCGGTGGGGCGGTGGGGCGGCCCTGTGGCGAGATGAGCAAGGTCTCCGAAGCGTTGGCGGGCGGCGTGGGCGGCGCGCTCAGCGGTGCAGTGCTCGGCTTGGGCGCGGTGCCGGACGCTTCTCCGGCAGGTTTGGGCGGGATCGGCTCGGTGAGTAAATTGGTGTGCACGCGAAAGCCCACGCCTGCCTTCAGCACGGCGTCCACGCGCTCGGTCAGCTCTTTGGCGGTGACCGGTTTGGAAAGGAAGGCGTTCGCGCCCGCCTGAAGCGCGGTATGTTTGTCCATCGGTTGGCTGCGCGCCGTCAGCACAATAACAGGAATGCGGGCGGTGAGCGGGTCGGCGCGCAGCTTGCGCAACACGTCATAGCCGCTCACGTCCGGCATCATCAAGTCCAACACGATCAGCTCGGGTTGCCATTGGGCGGCCAGGACGATGCCCTTTTCTCCGCTGCTGGCTATTTCGACCTCGTGCTCTACGCGCTGCAACATCAATTTGACCATTTGCAGCAAATTGGGGTCGTCGTCAACAACCAGGATGCGCGCCATA
>JALSSH010000323.1 GCA_026984385.1 Ardenticatenia bacterium
GGAAATCCGCTCGTTGCTCTCCGTACCGCTCACCGTGCACAAACGCACCATCGGCGCGCTGAACATTGATTCGGACGAGGTGGACGCTTTCACGCCGGAACATGAGCGCGTCTTGGCGATTGCTGGCGGCCAACTTGCCGCGACCCTCGAAACGCTGCACCTGTTAGAGGAGGCACGCCAGCGCGCCGACGAACTGGCCCAAGCCAACGCTCAATTGCAAGCTCAAGACGAGATGCGCCGCGAGCTGCTCTTCCAAGTCAGCCACGACTTGCGCAGCCCGCTCCAAGTCATTCACGGTTACACCGAGATCATGCGCGAAGAAATGCTCGGGCCGCTGAACGGGGAGCAAAAAAACGTCTTGAACTTGATCCTCAAACGCAGCCGCTCGATCGAGCAATTGGCAAAAGACATCATCGCCGCCCGCCCGATTGACCGCGATATGCTGAATATGCAACCGCTCGACCTCAACGAGCTGTGCCATCAAGCCTATCTGGAAGCCCAAATGCTCTACCACGATACCGCAGTACGCTTCACGTGTGAGCTGCACCCGGAGCCGTTGTTTGTAGAAGCAGACTATCATCGGCTCAGCCGCACCTTTGACAACCTGATCGGCAACGCGGTCAAGTTTTCACCGGAAGGCGGCACGATCTCGTTGCGCACCCATGTTGACGAAAGCGGCCAATGGGCGCAAGTTTCCATCAGCGACCAAGGCATCGGCATCCCCGCCGAAAAATTGCCCTATATCTTCGAGCGCTTCTATCGCGGCGATCGGCAGTTTCGCAAGCGTTTTCAAGGGGCCGGTCTGGGGCTATATATCACGCAGCAGATCATCGAGGCGCATCGCGGTAAAATATGGGTAGAAAGCCAGGAAGACGTAGGGAGCACTTTTATCTTTGCGTTGCCACTTGCAGAAAGGTAGGGAACTCGTGGCCTTTAACGTGCACCACGTGGTCAACCGCGACAGCAAGATTTGGCACACACTCGCCACCTGGCCCAAGATCGAGCTGCACCGTCACTTGGAAGGCTCGGTACGGCTTACCACGCTGGTTGAAGTGGCACGCACGCATCAGATCGAGCTGCCCACCTATAACGTGGAAGCGCTGCGCCCCTATGTGCAGGTGACCGACCAAGACGCCGCCAACGCCACCGCCTTCCTGAGCAAATTCAACGTACTGCGTCGCTTCTACCGCTCGCTGGACGTGATCGCGCGCATCGCTTACGAAGCCGTGGAAGACGCCGCGCTGGACAACGTGCGCTATATGGAGCTGCGCTTCACCCCCCACGCCCTGGCCCGCCAAAACAAGGCCAGCTATCAGGAAGTGATCCTCACCGTGTGCGAAGCGGTGGAAGCCGCCGAGCGCGAACATGCAATCCGCGTTGGGCTGATTATTTCGGTCAACCGCCACGAAAGCGTTACCATCGCCCAACGGGTGCTCAACGCCGCGTTGGAAATCAATTGCCCCAAGATCGTCGCGCTAGACCTAGCCGGTAAAGAAGTCGGCCACTCCGCCCAACCGTTCCGCCCTCTTTTCCGCCAGGCGCAAGAAGCCGGCTTGCACATCACCGTCCACGCGGGCGAATGGGACGGCCCGCACAACGTGCGCGAGGCGGTCGAGGTGCTCAACGCGGAGCGGATCGGGCACGGCGTGCGCGCCATTGAGGATTCCGAAGTGGTGCGCTTGGTGCGCGAGCGCAAGATCACGCTGGAAGTGTGCCCCACCAGCAATATGCAGAGCGGCGTTGTGCCCTATTTGCAAAACCACCCCCTGCCGGACCTGGCCTATCTGAACGTGCGCACCACCATCAACACCGACGACCCCTCGCTGAGCAATATCACGCTCACCGACGAGTTGGCGTTAGCGCATGTGGGGCTGGGAATGCCGCTCAGCACGCTCAAAACATGTGTGATGAACGCGGCGTTCGCGGCTTTTTTGCCCGATGCCGAACGCGATCAACTGATCGCGGACTTCCGCTCCGAAATGGGACTGAACGATACGCTTTACCGCCCCCCGCACATCTAATCGCCCTGCTCCAACGGCTCTAGCAGCGACGGCTCGTCGTTGGCAGGGCTGTTGACGCGCCACGAAACCGGCCAAGCGCGCAACGCTTCGGCGGGCAGCGGGCGCAACAGCGCTCGCGCGGCCTGCGGGTCGGTTAACGTCGGGTCCAGCCAGGCAGCGTAAACCTCGTGTGGCAAAATAAGCGGCATCCGCTCGTGGATGGGAGCGAGCAGCGCGTTAGCGGCGGTGGTGATCAGCGTGCAGGTGGTCAGCTCCTTGCCGCTAGCAGGGTCACGCCAACGCTCCCACAGTCCCGCGAAGCCAAAAGGCCGCCGTTCTTGCAGCGTGACGAAATAGGGTTGGCGGGCGGCGGGGCGTTTTTGCCACTCGTAGAACCCGTCCGCCACCACCAAACAACGCCGCCGCCGCAGAGCGTCGCGGAAGCTGGGTTTTTGGTGGAGCGTTTCGGCGCGCGCGTTGATCAGG
>JALSSH010000324.1 GCA_026984385.1 Ardenticatenia bacterium
GATGGCCGCCGAGGATATGTCCTACTTCCTGGACGCGGTGCCCGGCACGTTTTTCTTTGTCGGCTCGGCCAACGCTGCAAAGGGGTTGGACTACCCGCACCATCACCCGCGCTTTGATATTGACGATGAGGCCGTGATCCCGCTGGCGGTTAAGTTGCTGACGGCGGCGGTGGCGGCTTACGTCTTGGCGGAAGGGTAGGCTGTGTGGGGCGCTGCCTCACACCCCGCAAGAGGCAGTCCGCCCCTTGACCCCGCCGCGCTGCGCGGCAGTGGACGATCACCGCAGACGCACACTCGGGCCGGTGAGTGGGGGGCGCATGACCCCCTACAGGAACGGCCCCCCCTACACAAAAAAAGCCCCTGCCAGATGGCAGGGGCTTTACGCTGGCTCCTCAGGTAGGACTCGAACCTACAACCCTCCGGTTAACAGCCGGATGCTCTGCCGATTGAGCTACTGAGGAACAACGCCCGTAGCATACCAAAGCGCCCGAACACTGTCAAGGCGGATTTGGCGCTTTTTGTATGCCCTGCACGAAATTTCTACCCACGCGCCCGACGTGTTACAATCGCGCTCAACCGTCCGACGTGGGGGGCACGGGGTCGGTGCGGTGCGTGTGTGCTTGGGGATGTCTGCGGCGGAGCGTATGTGCCGGTTACGTGGATTTCCAGGCGAGGAGTGATTTTGAAACACCAACCGAAAATTGCACTGGCAACGGTTCTTTTAGCACTGGCGGCGTTGTTGCGGCTTTGGGGAGCGGCACAGCTCCCCCCTGGCTTCAGCGACAACGAGCTGGCCCATATTCGGATCACCGAGGCCGTGCGCGCGGGCAGCGTGTCGGTGTACTACCAGGCCGGAGACGGGCGCGTTTGCGCGGGGCTTTACGGCGTACTCAACAGTGTGCTGACCGAAGCGGTCGGCGATGGGTTGCTCGGCTATCGGGCGTTGTCGTTTTTTGCGGGGATGCTCACATTGGCGACCGCCTGGGCGTTGACGCGACGACTTTTCGGCGGCACGGTGGCGCTGGTGACGCTGGGCGCGCTGGCGGTCAACGGGCGGGCGGTGACGCTTGCGCGCACGGCCAGCGCCGAAGCGTTCGTGCCGCTCTTTACGCTGCTGGTGCTTTGGGGGCTGGTGGTGGCGTTCCATCTGCGGCGCAAGGTGCGCTTTGCCCCGCCCAGCACGCCTGCCTTTGCCGTGTTGGGCGGGCTGTTGGGCGCGGCGGGCTATTTGCACTATAGCGCGTTGGCCCTGGGGCCGCTGGCCGTGCTATTCTTCGTGCATCTACGGCTGACCCACCAACCGCTTTCCCGCCGTGTGTGGGGAGCGTGGGGCTTTGTGATCGTGCTGGCGACCATTGTCGGCACGCCGTACCTGATCTCGACCTTCCGCGACCGCGCGCTCAGCGAGCCTTACTCCGCGTTTTGGGCACAACGCCCCGCCGATTTGGGCGTGTGGGCACGCGGCGCGCTCAATGCGCTGGGCGGCCTTTTTCTGCAAGGTGATCCCGATCCGGCGCGCAACGTGGGCGGGCTGCCGCTGATGGGGGTATGGCTGGCGATGCTCTGGGCGTTGGGCACGGTGCAAGCCGTGCGTCGCTGGCGAGACCCGCGTCATGCGCTGCTGCTGTTGTCGTTGGGCGCGGGGCTGCTTACCGACGCTTGGGTCGGGGAAAAGGCCACGTTTTCCGCCAATTTGGTTGCTTTGCCCGCCGTGTATATGTTGGTGGGCGTGGGCGCGTGGACGTTCTGGGAGCGCTTGCAGCGGCGGGGAGTGCGGGTTGCCTGGCAACTGAGCGTGCTCTTTGTCGTGTTTGCGTTGGGCGCAGAAGTGGGCATTTGGCGGGCGCAGATCGTGGAGGCTTGGGAGCACGACGAGGCGACCGCCCGAGCCTATCACGCGAACATCGGGCGGCTGGCCGCCTACCTGGACCGCACACCTGACGGGTTGCCGATCTCGTTTTGCGCGGCGGGGTTGCGAGAGCCGAGCGCGGGCGGGCTTTCTCCGCGCCAGATGCTCAGCGTGATGATGCACCGCGAAGGGCTGCCGATTCGCTCTTCGGACTGTCGGGGCGGGTTGGTGCTGGTCAACGCGGGCGCGCCGATGCGTTTTGCCTTCGCCGACCGGTCCGACCGCGAGCGGATGCCGCCGGAACTGCAAGAGTGGCTGGAAGATGCCGAGCCGATCCATGTGCCCGGGCTGCCGGATGGGGCGGTGCTGCGCGTGGACGTGGAACAGCGCGTGCGAGATGCGGGGGGCTATTGGGCGGCGAAAGCCCCTACCTTTTACATGCCGAACGAAAATACCCCGCCCCAACCTGTACAGCTTCCGGCTCGCATGGAGGGAAACTTGAGCTTTGCGGGCTACGATCCGCGCGTGTGGGATGGAGAATACGTGGCGGGCGGGCCGCCGATCGTGCTGGTGACGTATTGGCGCGTGGACGGGGAACTGCCGCCGGAACTGGGCATTTTTGCGCATTTGCTGGCT
>JALSSH010000325.1 GCA_026984385.1 Ardenticatenia bacterium
CCTGTTTGCGGATCTCTTCTAGGTGAGCTTGTAGCGCGGCGTGATCGGTGATTGTGTGCGCAGTGTTTTTTTCCAACACGGCGGGGATCGGCACGTCGGAGAAGGCCAACAGCGCTTTGCCCACCGCCGTACAGTGCAACGGGATCAGCCGCCCGATCCCCCCGACGACGCGCAGTGACGCCTCCGCCTCCACGTCGTCGATCATCAAGGCCTTGCCGCTGGAATACACCGCCGTATGGGCGCACTCGCCCGTTTGCTCCACCAGACGGTAGAGATAGGGCTTGGCCGTTTCGCGCACGGGCATTCGGTTGAGATAGTGCCAACTGATCTGGCGAACGCGCTTGCCCAAGATATAGCCGCGCGAGCCGTTGTAAGGCTGCACATAGCCGTAGTTTGCCAAAGTGCGCACCAGCCGCGAGACCGTGCTTTTGTCCAACTGAAGCACATTGGCGATCTCGGTGACGCCCAACGCGCGGTCGGCGTCGGCGATCAGGTCAAGAATTTGTAGTCCACGCGCCAGGGTTTGCATCTCGCGCATCGTTCGCCCCTCATGTTGTTGCAATATGTGCAACAAACTTGCTTGAAAGAGGTTTTTTTGCCAAAGTTGTTGACATAGTTGTACAATCAGTGTACTATGAGCGTAACGTCTTGGCAATAGGCCAACTTCCACAATTTGCTATTACATTTTGGCAGGCTTGTTAGGAGACTTTGTGTATGGCTAAGGTAGGGATTGGCGTTATTGGTTTGGGGCGGATGGGGCGCGTATATGCTTTCCACACCGCCCGACAGATTGAAGGCGCAACACTTGTCGCGGTTGCCGATCTCTCCCAGGCTGCCCGGGCCGACTTCGCCGCACAAGTGCCCGACGTTCAGGTCTATAGCGATTATCACGATCTGCTTTCTAACCCCCGCATCCAGGGGGTTATTGTTGCCAGCCCCACCAGCACCCACCGCGACGTGGTGATCGCGGCGGCGCAGGCCGGCAAAGCGATCTTTTGCGAAAAGCCGCTCGCGCTCACCCTGGCCGAAACCGACGAGATCGCCGCCGCCGTGCAAAAGGCGGGCGTGCCGTTGCAGGTGGGCTTTATGCGCCGCTTCGACGCCGCTTATGCCGCCGCCAAAGAGAAAATCGAGGCGGGCTTGATCGGCCAGCCGGTGACCATTCGCTCCATCGGGCGCGACCCACACCGCACCAGTTTGGAATTTGCCGACCCGAAGGTGAGCGGTGGGTTGATCGTGGACATGGCGATCCACGATTTCGACAGCCTGCGCTGGTTGATGGGCGACGAGGTGCAGCGCGTTTATACCGAGGCGGCCTCTTTGGTCTACCCCGAGCTGCTGGATGTGGGGGACGTGGACAACGCCATGATCAACGTGCGCTTTGAGCGCGGGGCGTTGGGCAACGTGGAAGTGAGCCGCACGGCCATCTACGGCTACGACATCCGCTGTACGGTGGTGGGCGCCAAAGGCACAATCGAGATCGGCTATTTGCGCCACACCCCGATCCTGGTTTTGAACGAGGCAGGCGTCACGCATGACGTGGTGCCGCATTTCCCCGAGCGTTTCGGCAAGGCCTACACCACGCAGATCGAGCATTTTGTCACCAGTTTGCGTAACGAGCAGCCGCCGCTTGTCACGTTGGCGGACGCGCGCGCCGCGTTGCAGATCAGTTTGGCGGCCACGCTTTCGCAACACGAGGGGCGCGTGGTTTATGTCCGCGAGGTGAACTGACGTTTGGCCGAAAGTCGCCGCGCCATTTTTGTTCACGACGGTTACCCCGAATTTGTCACTCGGGTTTGATTTTGTGGGGTTGAGGCAGACGAAAGGAGGTGTTGCGCCGAAGCGACCCCCTATCCGCAAGTCTCTTTATCGCTCACTTGAAGGTTTAGTTTTTTTGGAGGATTTACAGATGAAACGCCTGCTGGGTATCTTGCTCGTTGTTGTGCTGGTGCTGGCGATTGCAGGGCCTGTTGCCGCACGCAGTGAAGATCGTCCCTCGTATCGGATCGTCGTGGTCACGCACGGCCAGGCCTCCGATCCGTTCTGGTCGGTGGTGAAAAATGGGGTAGACCAAGCCGGTAAAGATATGGGCGTCACCGTGGAATACCAAGCCCCGCCCACCTTTGACATGGTCGCCATGGCCCAATTGATTGACGCGGTGGTTGCCACCGAGCCGGACGGCCTGGTGGTCTCGATCCCCGATGCTGACGCGCTCGGCCCCTCGATCAAGGCGGCGGTTGATGCGGGTATTCCGGTGATCTCGATCAACTCCGGTAGCGACGTGGCCCAAGAGCTGGGCGTGATGGCGCACATCGGCCAGACCGAGTATGAGGCGGGTTACGGTGGCGGGCAGCGGTTGGCGGAAGCCGGCGCGACGCACGGCTTGTGCATCAACCAAGAGGTGGGCAACGTGGCGCTTGATTTGCGTTGCCAGGGCTTTGCCGACGCGATGGCCGAGGCCGGCGGCACGGTGGACGTGCTG
>JALSSH010000326.1 GCA_026984385.1 Ardenticatenia bacterium
GGCGAGGAGAGAGCTGTACGCTGCGCCGCCGAGGACGTGGAACGCTTGCGAAGGGAGGAGAACGAACACGATGCGAACGCACGGGATCAGCGCGACGCTTTGTTTGCTGCTGACGCTGACGGCGGCAGGCTGTGGAAGCGGCGGGGAAGCGCCCGCGCAAAGCGCGGCCACCTCCACGCCCGTCCCGACGGCGGAGGTGGCCGCACGTCCGATTTACGCGGTGCAGCGCGGCACGGTGGAAGACGTTTTCACCTTTACGGGGCGTTGGCAGCCGCGCGACCAGATGATGCTCTCCTTCCCGACTGACGGCAGGGTGCGGCGGGTCAACGTGCGGCGTGGGGACGCGGTGCGCGCCGGTGACTTGCTGGCGGACTACGACGTGAGCGCGCTGGAAGATCAGCTTGCCAACGCGGAAATTCAGCTTGAGGCGGCGCAGGCGGGCGTGGACACCAGCGCCAGCGGCAGCGAGGACAACGTGGAAAACGCGCAGATCGCGCTGGCGAATGCGCGCATCGCGTTGGAAAACGCGCGGGCTTCCAGCCCTTGGGCCAGCGTGGCCGCCGCGCGCGCCGCCGTAGATAGTGCGCAGTTGGCGCTGGAAGAGGCCGAACGCGCCTATCGGGACGCGCTTAGTCACCCGGAGCAGCCCGCCTCGGCGGTGGACGCGGCCCGTCAACAATATCTCGCCGCGCAAACACAGCTTGCCCAAGCGCAAGCCAACTACTTCGGCGCCGCCCAAGTGTACAACAGCCACCAATACACGGTCGAGCAAGCGGAAAACGCGGTCGTGCAGGCGGAGCTGAACTTGCAACGCGCGATTGACGCGGCGGCGGAGGGTGTCAACGACGAAAACGTGCGCTCCGCCCAGCTCACCATTGACCAGCTCAAAGCGGACATCGCCGACTCGTCGCTTTACGCCCCGATTGACGGCGTGGTGCTGGAAGTCTACATCGCTCCGGGGGATTTGGTGCAAGCCTACGACACCGTGATCGTGATCGGGCGGCCCGAGCCGAAAGAAGTGGTCGCCAATCTTGCCATCGCGGACGCCAATCGGCTCAGCGTGGGCATGACCGGCAAGTGCCAAGTGGTCAACCGACCGGAGACCGCCGTCGGCTGCATCGTGCGCAGTATCCCGCTCAGCAGCCAGGACGCCGACCAGACCACGCGCGTCGCCGCCGGCTTGGAGGGCGTGGCGGAAAACCAACTGATCGAGGTGGAAATTCCGCTAGAGGTGCGCGAAAACGTGCTGTGGCTGCCGCCGAGTGTGATCCGCACCTTTCAAAACCGAACGTTCGTGGTGTTGCAAACGTCGGACGGGCTGCGCACGGTGGACGTGGAGCTGGGCTTGCAGACCGACGACCGCGTGGAGATCGTCAGCGGGGTGAACGAGGGCGACTTGGTGGTCGCGCCGTAGCAGGGGGACGTCAACAACATGGCTTCGGAAAACGGCAACGCGCCCTATATTCGCTGCAAAAGCGTGGTGAAAGCCTACACGGTGGGCGATCACGAGATTGTCGCGTTGCGCGGCGTGGACTTCACCATGCGGCGCGGGGAGATGGTCGCCATCGTGGGGCCGAGCGGCGCGGGCAAAAGCTCGCTGCTGAACTTGCTCGGCGGACTGGATATGCCCACTGCGGGGCGTGTGTTGGTGGGCGGCACAAACTTGGCCGAACTCAAGGGGCGCGCTCTGGCGGCGTATCGCTTGCGTCGGGTGGGCTTTGTGTGGCAACAGGTGGGGCGCAATTTGTTGGAGCACCGCTCCGCGCTGAGCAACGTCACGTTGCCGATGATGTTGGCCGCCGAAGGCTTCCGCAGCCGTCGCCATCGCGCCCGCGAGCTGTTGGAGGCGGTCGGCATGGGCGAGCACGCGCACAAACGCCCGCCCCAACTTTCCGGCGGGCAACAACAGCGCGTGGCGATTGCTGTGGCGCTCGCCAACCATCCGGACTTGCTCTTGGCGGACGAGCCAACCGGTGCGCTGGATCGGGAAAGCGCGGCTCAGGTGATGGAGTTGATCGCCGAGCTGCGCGCGCGCTATGGGCTGACGATTCTCATGGTGACGCACGACATGGCGATGGCCGCCTACGCTGACCGCACGCTGACGTTGCGCGACGGCGCGCTGGGGCAAGACCTGACGCACGTCACCGACGAAGCTCCGCCTCAACTCGACGCGGAGGGGCGTATTCGGCTGCCGGCTTTGGTGCGCGCGCAGTTGGAAGAAGCGGCGCGGATCGCGGTGGAAATTCGTCCCGAAGGTGTGCTTTTGCGTCCCGAGCAAGAACAGGCCGACGAGACCGACGCGATCTTGCACGATATGCTCGGCGGCGCGGAACGCCCGAGGCGGCGACGGTGGCGCTTGTGGCGGGGCAGGGGCGCTCACCGGTGAGGGCGGGCGGCGGGGGCTTTGCCCCCGTGCCCCCAGCAGGGGTCTTGCGACCCCTGCACCCCCCGCGAGCCGCGCTAACGCGCGCCT
>JALSSH010000327.1 GCA_026984385.1 Ardenticatenia bacterium
CAACAGCAAACGCGCGGCGCGCCCGGGGCGGAACGTGTGGTGCTCGGTCGGCTCAAAGCGCGGCTCGCCCGCCACCCGCAGTTCGCGCAACACGGCCTCGGCCACGCCCTTGAGGTCGAAAAAGTCCAACAGGCCGTCTTCGCCGTCGCCTTGCCATTGCGGGAGACCGCGCGACCCCAACAACACGATCCCGAGATGGCGCGGCTCGTCCGGCAGAGGATCGTCGGGGCGCGGGTAGTAAACCTTGCCCACCTCGAAGAGCAATTGGCGCTCGGTGTGGCGCGCATTGGCCGCCGCCACCTGCAACAACCCCGCCAGCACGGTATGGCGCATCACGCGCTTGTCGGCGGCGATGGGGTTGGCGAGCGTCACATAGTCCGCCTGCGGCCAACTGCTCGGCTGGCCTTCGGGCGTGAGCTTAGCCTCGGTTTCCGGCGCGGTGAGCCGATAGGTGATCACCTCCCGCAGCCCGAGCCGTACCAGCGCGTCCCGCAAAGCCTCCTCGCGCTCCAAGGCGACATTGGCGCGCTGCTGAGGTAGCTCGTCCGCGATGAGCGTAGTGGGCACGCGGTCGTAGCCGTAAATGCGCGCGATCTCCTCGGTGAGGTCGGCGATCCCGATCCGCCCCTCGCTGATATCCAGCCGATGGTCCGGCACGGTGACGCGCAACACGTCGCCTTGGTCCTGCACGTCGAACTCCAGGCGGCGCAAAATGCCGACGATCTCCTCGCGCGGCAGCTCAAAGCCAAGCGCGCGGCTGACTTCTGCGACGGGCAAGTCCACCGTCACGGTTTTGGGCGGGCGAGGGTAGTTATCTACGAAGCCGCGCGCCACCACCCCGCCGCTGATCTGGCGCATCAGCTCGATGCAGCGCCGCAAGCCGCGCTCGGCCATTGCGGGGTGCACCCCGCGACTGAAGCGCACGCCTGCCTCACTGTCGATCTTCTGGCTTTGCATGGTGCGGCGAATGTTGATGAAGTTCCAGGAAGCCGCCTCTAGCAACACGTGGCGCGTGGTGGAGCGCTCGGCGAAAAGCGCGCGTTGTTCTTCGCTCAGGTCGTCGGAAAGGCTCATCGTTTCCGCGTCCCAAATCTCGCTTTCCAGCCCGCCCATAATGCCGCCCAGCGAAAGCGCGCCGACGGTGTCCGCAACCAGGATGTTGAAGTCGTCCAGCGCGTGGTCTTTGCCGTCCAGCGTGACCAGGTGCTCGCCCGCTTCGGGTAGCCGCGTGATGATGGTGGGCGGACGGTCGCCTGCGCGTCGTTGGAGCACGTCCCAGTCAAAGGCGTGCAACGGCTCGCCCAGCTCCAACATCACGTAGTTGGTCGCGTCCACGATGTTGTTGATCGGGCGCATTCCGCAGAGCTTCAAGCGCCGCTGCATCCATTGAGGGGAGGGGCGGATCTCCACGTCGCGGATCAGCGCCAGCATAAAGCGTGGGTTGAGTTTCGGCTCGCGGATCTCGATGCTGACCGCGCCTTGGATCGGCGGACCTTCGGCTACCACGTCCAGCGAGGGAGAGCGTAACGGGTTGCCGGTCAGCGCGGCCACTTCGCGCGCCACGCCCACGATGTTATAGGCGCGCGCGATGTTCGGCAGGATGTCAATATCCAGCACGGCGTCTCCCAAAACGTCTTGGAACGGCGTGCCCGGGGGCAAATGACCGAACTCGTCCCAGTCCAGCAGCAAAATCCCTTCGTGCTCGTCGGAAATGCCCAGCTCTTTTTCCGAGCAAACCATGCTGCGGTTGGGGATGCCGCGCAGCTTGCGTTCCTTGAGGATCATGCGGCTGCCGTCGTCTTTGTGCCCGTCAATGACCTCTGCGCCTTCGTGGGCGAAGGGGGTCAGCAAGGGCGGGTCGAGCGTCCCTTTGTCTCTGTAAGGGAAAAGGTTGGGCGCGCCGGTGACGCATTGCTCCAGCTCCGGCCCGCCCCAATCCACCATCGCCAGCACCAGACGGTCGGCGTTAGGGTGGGCCTTCACCTCGCGGATCGCGCCGAGCACGATCTTTTCCCTATCCCACACCAAATGATCCGAAGGGGGCAAATTGATCCCCTCCGGCGGTTCGCCTTGCGGAATGCCGATATAGCGAATGCCGGTCACTTCCAAGCCGGCCAGCGTCAAGCGCTCGGCCAGCTCTTCAACGCTTATCTCGAAGTCTACATATTCCCGAAGCCAGGAGATCGGAACTTTCATCGGTCGAGTTGCTCCTCGTGGGTGTTAGGCGTCGGAACGGGCCTGGGAAAGGGCGCGTTGGAGCACACGGCGGGCGAGCACGCGCGCCATTTCCGCGCGATATTCGCGGCTGCCCCAATGGTCGTCGGGCGGGTCTAGCACCAAATTGTCCAGTGCGGTTTCCAAGTCGCCGGTTTCGGCCAGCGCTTGGGCGACGTTCGGTTGGGCGATAGGCATAGGCGCTACGCCGCACAGTGCCAACGAAACAAAACAGGACGGCCCCTGGTCACAC
>JALSSH010000328.1 GCA_026984385.1 Ardenticatenia bacterium
CGCTGTAGGGCACACCGTAGAGATAGCGCGACATGCTGATTTGGATGCGCAGCCGCGAAGTGACCCGCTCCCGATAGCCGCCCGCGCGCAAAGTCAGCTCCGCGCGCTCCACGTTCGGCGCGTCCGGCCAGAGCGGAGCGTAGGCTTCGGGGAATTGCGGCGGCAACAGCGAGGTGAGCGGCGAAAGATAGCCCGCGAAATCCGTTTCGGCGGCCTCCTGACGCGAGATGAGCACACTCAGCGCTTCGCGCACCAGTGGATCGTCGGTCGGCTCGTGGTTTTGCCCCAAATAAAGATAAAAAACGCGCGTGCTCGGCACGTCGTAAACGCGCAGACCGTCCACGCTTTGCACTTGGAGCACATGCTCGATCAGCAAAGCGCGCCAAGCCAAATCCACCTCATGTGCCAAGAGCGCGTCGCGCAAGTCCTGCGAACGTGCGTAGCGGCGCAGCACGATCTGCTCGCTCAGCGGCGGATCGCCGAGTGCGTAATCGGGGTTGGCGCGCAACACGATCTGCTCGCCCACGTCAAAGCGCTCCAGCAGGTACGGCCCGTTGCCGACCAGCCCATCCGCAAAGGGGCGCGGCAGCGGCTCAGCGGCCAAGTCCGGATGCTGTGGAAAATACGGCGGCAAAGCCACCAGCGCGAGGAAGTACGGCACAGGGCGGCGCAACGTGAAAACAAGCGTGCGCCTGTCGGTGGCGCGCATGTCCGCCACAAACGGCGCGACCGCCTGCGCAGCGTCGCCACCCAGCCGCAAGACCCGTTCAATCGCGTTTACAAAAGTTTGGGCGGTGATCGGCGTGCCATCGCTGAAGGCCAAGCCGTCGCGCAGCGTGAAGGTGTACGTCAGGCGGTCGGCGCTCACCGTCACGTCTTGGGCCAACGCCAGCTCGTAGTCCAACGTGCCCGCCACTTGGCGCGTCAGGCCGACGTACAGGTGGCTGAGCACCTCCCAAGCGTTGAAGTCGAAGGCGTCGGCGGGGTCTAGCGAGCTGGGGAGATCGGTCACGCCGATGATGATCGTCTCAGGCGAAGGCACGCCACCCTGGGCGTGTCCCCCCACGCTCCCCAGCAACAATGCCCCCGCCAAAATCACCGCCGCCAAGCGTTTCCATTGCCGCATCAAACCGTCCCCTCCTCTGAATTTGCGAGCGTCCACGTAGCACGGGGAGGTTATACGCGGCGGGCGTGGGTTTGTCAAAAATGGGTGACACACAGGGGAAAAAAGAAACGCGAGGGCTTCCACCCCCGCGCTTCCAACAAGGCCCATTCGGCCCAGTTTCCGTAACGGTTATGACTCTTCGGCGGCGTCCTGGGTCTCTTCCGTAACGGGAGACTCGTTCTCCTGCGGCGACGCTTGCGCCTTTTGCCCTTCCATTCCCGGGAGCTGTTGCAGCGCTTCCACCAAGTTGATGCCGGTCAGCGCTTCCACCAGCGCGGGCACTTGTGCGATCACGGTCGCCACGTCTGCGCTCACTTTGGAAGCGCCCGTGCCCGCCGTCCCGTCGCCGCCATTGCTGATAACCACGATGCTCTCGGTTTGCGCCAGCGGCTCGGCGATGGCCGTCGCCACTTGCGGCAGCGCCTCGATCAATTGCTCGATGATCGCGGCCTGGTTGTAAAGCTTCCAGGCGGCGGCCTTCTTTTCCATCGCATCGGCTTCGGCCAAACCCTGTGCGCGGATGGCGTCGGCTTCCGCCTCGCCCTTCACGCGAATGGCGGCAGCCTCACCTTCGGCTTCGGCTTCCAATTCGTACTTCTTGGCGTTCGCCAGCGTCTGGATGCGGTACTGTTCGGCCTCGGCGGGCTTGCGCACGGTGGCTTCCAGCTCTTTTTCTTTGCGCAGCGCCTCTTGCTCTTGAACTTCGATGCGCTTGCGCCGCTCGACGATCTCGACCTCGACCTCTTCGGCGCGGATTTTCTGGTAGATAATCTTTTCTTGCAACAAGCCGGCCAACTCGGCTTCTTTCTGCCGCGCGGCGACCTCTTTGTCGTATTCCGCTTTGCGCAAATGGTAGTCGCGTTGGGCTTCGGCTTCTTTGGTCGCGGCTTCTTGTTCGGCGATGGTCGCGTCGCGCTTCACTTCTGCCACACGCGGACGGCCCAGCGCGTCCAAATAGCCTTCCTTGTCGCGCACGTCCTTGATCACAAACGTATCAATGCCCAAGCCCATATTCGCCAGGTCACCGGCGGAAACGTCTTGCACCAGTTGGGCGAACTTGTCGCGCTCGCGGTAAATTTCCTCAACGGTCATGCTGCCCACAATAGCGCGCAAATGACCGGCCAGCGTTTCGTGCGCCACGTTGATAATTTCCGCGCGCGATTTGGAAAGGAAACGCTCCGCCGCCGTGCGGATCGAAACGTCGTCGCTGGCGACTTTGATCTGAGCGACCCCCTCCAGCGTCACCGGAACGCCCATGCGCGTATACACGTCTTCGGTGGTGACCTCGA
>JALSSH010000329.1 GCA_026984385.1 Ardenticatenia bacterium
ACACCGCCGCGCTCCGCGTAGTCCGCCGCCAGCAAATAGCATGTCAAGCACGGGGCGTTTGCCATGCCCTCCGGCCACAGCGCCGCCAGCCGCTCTGGCTCTACGGGCAAGGCGTCCGCCTCAGCTTGACGCGCCAGCGCGGTGAGCGTTTCCAGCTCGCCGCGATAGGCGGCCACGTCCAGCGCGTCTTGCGGGGACACATCCCAGAGCAAGCGCACGGCTGCGGCAAGGAACGCAGCGCGCGCTTCGCTCCCCGCGTCCCAAAATTCCGAGCCGGCGAGGGAAGTTCGGCGACGCAGCGCCTCCAGGTAGGCCGCTTGCGCTTCGTCCCAGCGTCCCAGCGCTTCCAGGTATTCGCCGCGCTTCAGGACATAGCCCGCTTGGTAGGGGTCCCAACGGATGGCCGCCTCTGCCGCGTGGACCGCGTCCTCCAAGCGTCCCGCCTGAGCGTAAAGCGCGCCCAGCTCGTGCCAGCCCTGTGCCCAAAACGCGCTGCGCACCAACGCCCCTTCGTAGGCAGCGATGGCCTCGCCCAAGTAGGTTTCGGTCTGAGCGGCGGCCAGTTCGCCCAAGATATGCGCTTCTTGCAAAGCGTAAACGTCCAGCCAGGGGTCGAAGCGTTGGGCGTTACGGGTGGCCTGGAGCGCTTGTTCCCATTGCTCCGCTGCCGCATAGCGTAGCGCGCGCCCGTGTTGCCACAAGCCCAGTTCCAGCGGCACGAAAAGCGCTTGTGTCACGGCCAAAGCCGCCAGCGCACCCCAGATTGCGCGCCGCCCTGCATGTGCGCGCGCTTCTGCCGGCGGGCGCACGCCCGCCGCCACATAAGCGGCCATGATCAAGACGGGCGTCATCAGTTGGGTTTGCAAAAAAGCGTCCACCGTGTTGTGCACGCCGAAGGCCAGCAAAGCTAACGCGACCGCTTCCAAACGCCGCTTGCGCGTGGGGTCAGCGGCGCGCCACTCTGTCGCCAGCGTGCGTCCAAAGCGCACCACCAGCCAGGCCGCCATCACCAGCCCCAGCAAACCGCCCTCAGCGGCCAGGTGCAGCGGCAGATTGTGCGCGTGCTTCAAGCGGATATAGGTGTAGGACTCTTCCCAGTGCGGATAGTCCAGCCGCGCCAAGGCGAATTGGCCCGGCCCCACGCCAAGCACGGGATGATCGCGGAAAATTTCCGCCGCGCTGCGCCACAAGTCCAGCCGCGTGATGTCCGGACGGGTCGGCGCGCCGGTGTCCAGCACTTGGAGATACACCACGCCCGCCGCGACTGCCGCGCCCAACACGGCCCCCCCCAACAACGCGCGTCCGGAAAGCAGCCAACGCCAGCGCGCGGGCAAGCGGGCGCTGGCGTCGGTGCGCCAAGCCAACCATAGCGCGCTCAGCCCCAACAGCGCCGTGAAGCCCAAATAGCCGCCACGCGAACGGGTCGCCAGCAGCGTGAAGATCAGCCCGCCGCAAAGCGCCCCCAACCCCTGCCGCAGATCGCGTTCCGGCGCGGTCAGCGCGCCCGCCGCCGTCAAAGGGATCAACAGCAGCGCATAGGCGGCCAACGGATTGTTGTATCCCAGCGCCATCGCCGCCTCGTGGAAAATGGGCGGAATGAGCGTATCCCCGACCGCAGGCCAGGACTGCGTAAATTGCGGCAGCAGCGGCAAGCCGAAGTACCAGGCGAACATTTCTGCCACCGTTAGCAGCGCGACCAGCGCGGCGGTGATAAAAAGCCCCTCGAAAATCCAGCGCGGCCAGCGGTCACCCCGTCGCAGCAAGTCCACCAGGACGTAAAATAAGCCGATGTGCACCCATGCAACCCAGGCCGCCACCAGGCTAACGCGCGGCTCAGAGGCTTGCAGGGCAGCCAGCGTGAGAACCCCACCCAACGCAAGCAATGGTGCGTCTAAAGGGGTGCGCGGCCAGGGGCGCCCCGTGCGGAGCAAGCTCACCAACCAAGCGCTCAGCAACAGCGCCGCGCCGAGCTGGTGCGCGATGAAAAGCAGCGGCACATGCTCCACCACGCCGCCGAAAAGCGAGGCGTACAACACCACAAAAAGCGTCAGTCCGCGCAGCACACGCCGAGACATGGGCAAGGCGTCCTTTCTCCGCAAAAGTTTGGCTTCTCGCCGCTAAATATAGCGCGTTTTGGGTTTTGTGTGGGGAATGTGCGCTTTGGGGGAAGTGGGCGCGTGCGCGGAGAGGGCGCGGCGCGCTGCCGCCGCCGTCAATCAACGGCAGCGCGCCGCGCCCTGGGCGGCGGCGTTCGCCGCCGCCCACCCCCGCGAGCGCTCGCTACGCGCCGAATTTCTTCATGCGGCGCGCGTGCGCCAGCGCCAGCGGCATCAGGTCGGTGGCGGGGAACTGCCCCAACGCGCCCGTCATACACTCGCGCTCGCCGAAGGATTGCGCGCGGTCCGGCATGTGCGTTCCGGGCGCCCAAAGCAGCGTCGGCACGGGATGC
>JALSSH010000330.1 GCA_026984385.1 Ardenticatenia bacterium
CCCAAAGCCACCCCCCACACGCCCAACTGTCGTATCTGTTCGCTTTGGCGCACGGCCAAGCGCGCTTGGAACGTGTGTGCCAAAAAGTCCAAGCGGCGCAGCGTGGCTTCCACGTGGTGTGTATCCGTTTCCACCTGCCGAGCCAGTGCGCGCAGGGCCTCGGTTTCCGCTTCCCACACGGTCGGCGCGGCGGCCCAAAGTCCATGTTGCATCACCAGCAAACGATATTCGTCAGCCAAAGCGTGCAGCTCAGCAGCGACGGCGCGCGTATGGCGCAAATCCTCGTTCACCTCGCGGTGCAACGTCTCCAGCGCGCTAAGTTCCGCTTGAAAAGAGGCCAAAGCGGACGTTCCGAGCCGCCAGGCGGGAGAAGGAATCTCCCAAAGTCGCGCAGCCTGGGAGACACGCTCCAACGCTTGTTCTTGGCGGCGGGCGGCGATGGCGGCGTGGTCGGTATAAGCGCTCAGACGATGGCGCGCTTGCACGGTATACCAGTCCAGGCGCGGGGCCAATGTGCGCAAAAAGGCGTTGGCGCGGTGACGAGCGCGCGCGTCCGGATAGACGAGCACGTGCGGCTGCGTTTCATGTCCCAAGCACAACACGCCGAAGGTTGCTTGTACGCTTTGGGTACGTGTTTCGGCCAACTCTTCAGGGGGACGAGGGGCCATGCCGCACCAATAGTGCACCGTGTGCAACCAAGATTCGGCAGGCGGTGCACCGTTCAGCACCGCGTCGAGTTGTTCCCATACCTCCGGCGCATATTCGCCGTTACGAGCCACGATCACGCGCAGCAGCCACATATTGCGCAACACATACGCCGAAAGCGCCGCCGAAAAGCCACTCGGCCCTTGCAAAGCCTGAGCTTCCAACACCAACTGCAACGTGCGCGGGCCATCCCCCTCCCAAGTGGGCAGCGTAGGCAGTTGGGGGGCGGGCAGCGCCAACCATCCGGCCAGTTGGCGAGCAACACGCCGCAATTCCTCGGCAAAAAGCTCCCGCCGTGCAGCACGGCGCGCCGCAGACTCACCCGCTTCAGCGCGTAGATAGTAGGATGTGGCATGAATCAATGGGTCTCGGACGATCATTACGGCACTTTCGCTAACGCTCTCTTGGGTGGAAAGATGTCACCGTTCACCTGTGATAACGGTTGCCGATCCCTGCAGAACACGATATAAACGCGCCCAGCACACTATAGGAGTTCATTATACCGTGTCTCGTGCCAAGCATTACGCCTTTCCCCTCACCCTCACCGCTACAGCGTTGATATTGCGGCTATTTTTCGTGTGGGTGATCGAGCCTGCGCCAAATCTTTCCGGCGGCGACGCTAATTGGTATATGCGCACCGGGCACGATCTGGTCACCACCGGCGTTACCGACGGGCCGATGCAGCCCCCGCCGCTTTATCCGATAGCGTTGGGTGTGGTTCAGGTGCTGATCTCGGGCAGCCCTGCTCCAAGCTCCTACTACACTCACGCCGAGCTGCAAACCGCGCGCACCTTGCAAAGCGTGCTGGGTGCGTTGCTGTGCGTGATTGTGTATTGGCTCGGGTGGCGGCTCTTCAGCGAGCGCGTGGGACGGCTAACTGGCGGCGTGCTGGCGATCAGCCCGGCATTGATCTTGGACGTGGGGCATATCGCCTCGGAAAACTTGATGCTGCCCTTATTCTTCGGCGGACTGGCGCTCTACGCTTACACCTTAGAGCACCCCACCATGCGCCGTATGGCAGCGGTCGGCGCGCTTTTCGGCCTGGCAACGTTGACCCGCGCGGCGGTGCTGGCTTTCCCGCTGCTGCTGGTAGCACATCTCTTCTTACAAGCGCGCACCCACTGGAGACGTTGGGCACTGGCGTTGTTGTTGAGCTATAGCGCGCTGGTTTCCACATGGACGGTGTACAACGTGATCGTATGGGATCGCGTGGTTGTCGGCGGGGAGGGCATTTTGGCGTTCCTCTACCAGGGCACTCGCGGCCAACTTTCGCCCTACGAGCTGGATAGCGAGCTGGGCATTTCGGCGGAAAACGACCGCGAAGACCGCGCCCAAAAGCTCAAGGAACAGGTAGAAGCCACCATCTTCGGCGACCCGCTGGGTTGGGCAACTTACCGCGCCAAGGAGCTTGCCAAAGCCTACGCCCAGCCCCACAATACCAATCATTTTGGCGGCCCCAGCATCCGAAGCACAGCTTGGGCTTGGCTGCGAACAGATCGCAGTTTGGCGGGGTTGCGGGATATAGTGCGCACACGCTCTTTTTGGCCCAAATTCACGTTATATATTTTCCACTATGCGGGGCTGGGATTGGGCCTGCTAGGGATGATCGCAAGTCGGCGACGCTGGAAGGCGTTGCTACCGCTTTACGGCGTGGTGCTATACTTCAGCACGCTGCATTTTGCGCTGCTGGCGCTGCCGCGCTATCTCTTCCCAACTTATGCGGCGTTTTGGCTTTTTGCGGCGGCGTGGGTGACGCGGCGACGCGCTCAGCCCCCCTCCCCCACATCTGCTGCGTAGGCTTGCAGCCGTGCGGTCAGTTCGATCACGCTGCTTCCCGCCAGTGGGGGCATCTCTACACCGTGATCGGCTAAATCGAGATCGGACGTAGCCACCGCCCAGATTTCACCGTTCGTCCATTGCGCGGTGACGCTCATGGCGTGCGGACGCGCCACGTTGTGCACCTGCAAATCCCCGTCCAGCACAAATTCCACGACCTCATGCGTCACAGGCACCAAATCGCGCGAACTGGCAACGTAAAAAGCCAACGGATAGTCGCCACTTTCCATCACGCCGCGCAGCAAGGCGTCCACCTGTGCATTGCCGGTATCCACGCCGTCCACGTCAATATCCAATCGAACCTGGATGCGCCAGTCTTCCGGCGAAACCGGCACCAGCGTAATCGTTCCTTCCCGCACCGGAAAAACGCCCGTGAGTTCCAAGCCCAACACATGAGTGACAAATTCTACTTGGGATTCGGACGGCGCAACGGCGAAGATCAGTGCTTCACTGGTAGCAGGTGTCGGTGTGCTGAGCTGGTTGGTGGTGTCGCCTTTGTCGCCCGGGTCCAACCAACCGCCCGCCCATATCACCACCGCCACGCATACAATGAGCACGGCCACCATGAGCACAGCCAACACTAGAGCGCGTCGTCGCATTGTTTGATTGCCTCGTCCTTGTTCGTGTCATTTCATGCTTCGGTGTGTCACGCCTAGGGGTGCTTGCGCCCGCGCGCCACCATATACACCAACCGCCCTGCAAAAAACACGCTAAACCCGCCCGCCACCAACAACAACGCCAACAGCGCCGTAAGTGCGCGTCCGGTAGCTTCCGGATCGGTAGTGGTGAGCACACCGCCGGTGGACGGATGCAGCGGCGGGGCAATGGTAATAGGAACGGGGTCGGAAACCGCGCGTGCGCCGTCGGTGGCTTGCACCACAGCAACCAACACAAGCTCGCCCTCGTCGCTCAACGTGAGCGTGATCTCCCACGTGCCCTCTGAGCTTGCCCAACCTTGCCCTAATATCCGACCGCTGATCGCGTCTTGGACCCACACCTCCGCGCCCGCTGACGCATGTCCGCGCACCGTGAGCGCCCCAGGGGAATATACAGCGCCCGACGTGGGATCGTCAATATGCGGCGTAGCCACAGGCGCGAGCGTGCGCGGTGTGGTTATCGTCGGAGCGGATGCGGCGGAAAGAGGCAATGACTGAGTGACCGTTACGACGAGCGTCGCCGTTGCGGTGGCGCTTGATGTTCGGCTTGGTGAGGGACGACTGGGTGTGGGAGAGACCCTCTGCGCCACCGCCCGAGGCGATGTCGCGCTGGGCGTGATGGTGGCGGTGGCCGTTGGTGTGGCGCTGGGCGTGGAGGTCAGCGTATGCGTTGCGGTTGGTGTTCGGCTTGGCGAAGGGCTGGGCGTGAGCGTTGAGGTGGCGGTGGCGCTGGGCGTCGCGCTAGGTGTAGATGTGGCGGAAGGAGATGGCGTGTGGGAAGGCGTCATGCTGGGTGTATGCGTCGCGGTGGCGGTGGTCGTTGGCGTGCGGCTTGGAGTATGCGTGATCGTGGCGCTGGGTGTGCTGGGGCTGGGCACAGGGCGCACCTCCATTCGGACGATCACCGGCGCGCTTTTCGCCCCTTGCGCGCTCACCGCCACCACTTGCAATGAGTGTACTCCCGCCACCGTTTGCGGCGGCAACGAAACCGCCCAGCGTCCGTCGTCCAGCGCCAATGTGCCGCCGATCCATTGTCTGCGTTCGTCGTAAATGTGGATGGTGTCGTGTGGGCGCGCCTGGCCGGTGAGCACGGGGGTTTGCCCCACATAAGCGGGCGATGGGGTGCGCACTTCCGGAGTCGGCCAGGGTGTGCCGATGGGGGAAGGCGTGGCGGTAGCGCTCGGTGGCGGAGTGCGGGTCGGCGTATGGCTGGCTGAGGGCGTAGGCGTGCGGGTCTGGGTAAAGGTTGCGGTTGGTGTAGCCGTCGGTGTGGCGGTCAGGGTTGCGGTGGCGGTCTGCGTAGGCGTGGCAGATTGCGTAGTAGCCCCCTCCTTAGCAGCGTAAAACTGCGAGCTGAAAAACAGCGCCGCCAGCCCAGAGCTGAGCAGCAAGCCGAGCAAGATTAACACATCCAAGCGTCGCACCAAGCGTCGCCGCGCATCTAAGTTCACCGGATGGACTCAACTTTCTCACGTTGCGAGGCCAGATGCTTGGCCTGCTCGATCCAGTGTTGCACATCAATCGAGCGCGTCCGCCAACGGGGTTCGTTGATCAACGTCAGGATTTCTTCCGGCGACATAGCCGCCAGTTGCTTGAAGGTCTGGATGCCCGCCTCATAGAGCTTGCCCGCGTAAACCGGCCCGATGCCCTTAATGTCGGTCAGACGATCCTGGCTGGGGCGTGGCGGCACGTCTAAGATGCGGTTGAGCAACGGGAAAAGCCGCGCGATTTGCGTTTCGAGCTGGCGTAACAAGCCGGTTTGTTCGCGTCGCTCAGAAGCCGCGTCTACAAGAAGCGTGGTATGCTCGCTGAGCTTCTCGTCCAGACGCTGGCTCATTTGCGCTTGAGCGGCAAGCGCTCGGTCAATTTGCGCCAAAGTACGCGCTTGCGCGGCCAGGCGCTCGTCGTAGCCAGCCTGCGCAGCACCCCACGTCTCGATCTGCCCGCCGATCGCTTCTAGGCGTTCGCCGTGGGTTTGCAGCGTGGCACGTAAAGCGCCGAAATCCACTTCCGCCAATGTGTTGACGCGGGTGGTCAAGCGCCCGACACGCTCATCTAACGCGGCCAGACGCTGACCGTGCGCGTGTAGCAACTCGGTGATCTGGCGAGCAGCCTCGCCCTGCGCCTTGAGCAACGTGTGCAGCTCGGCGAGCGCGCCTTGGTCCAAACTGTGCACAGACGAAGCAGTGAGCGCTTGGGTATGGTGGAGCAACGCTTCGTTGAGTTGGGCCACTTGCGCGCGCTGTTCGGCCAGCTCCGCTTGGAGCTTGTCGTCTAACATGCCCAAAGTCGCCAACGACACCGGTTCTAGTAGGCGCGGGCGGACTGTGAAAATATAAAAGATCGCTGTGAGCAACACCATCACAAACGCACCAAGCGAAAGAATGGCGAGGGCTTGCACCGGATTCATAGCGCAGCTCCTGAGCAGACCGACTAGGCGTCGGCGCAACATTCCACGACCCCATTATATAAGAGATTGTGCGCTTCCGTATGAAAAGGGGTGTTGTTTTCGGTGAACCGCGTGAATTTGGGGGAACATTCCATCCTAGACACAGCCCGAGGGCAAGCCTTATAGGGCCTTTCTATCCCCTTCTACGACAGCGCAAACATTGACCATCGTGCGCGCCGTCGTTAGAATGTGCGCGGGTTCGCGCTATGGGTGCAGAAGGCAAGGCGAGCGATGCCAAGGCGGAATTGGAACAAGGTTTTTGTCACGGGCGGCACGGGGTTTGTCGGGCTGCGTGTGCTGAGTGCATTGGTAGAAACGGGCGCCGACGTGACCGCCCTCGTCCACCCCGACCACGAAAACCGTCTGGGCGTTTTGCGCCGCTATGTGCGCGTGGTCTACGGCGACGTATGGAACGCAGCCAGCCTCAAAGGGCGGGCACGGGGGCACGGCGTGGTGGTGCACATGGTTGGCAGTTTGCGCGCCCAGCCGGAACGTGGCCTGACATATCGGCAACTTAACCTGGTTTCCGCCCGCAACGTGATCGGGATGGCGGTGGGCGATGGCGTGCCGTATTTTGTGCTGCTCAGCGCGGCGCACCGCCCCGCCGGTGTGCCCAAAGAATATCTGCAAAGCAAGCGTGAGGCCGAAGCCTACTTACACACCAGCGGGTTGCGTTGGGCCATTGTGCGCGCCCCGCTGATCTTCGATCGCACCCAACCCGGGGGACGCTTTTTTGCGGCGCTTTCTTGGATAGGCGCGCTGCCGCTGTTGCGTGTTTTTTTCGGACGCCGCACTCCGCTTCCGGTAGATGTGGTGGCACGAGGCATGGCTCGGCTCGCGCTCCAACCGCAACCGCCCGCCGACCGCGTGCTTTACGCGGGAGATTTGCGCCGATTGGGACGTGTGCCTCGTGGATGGCGTCCGCGCGTCACCGTATCACGCGCACGCACAAAACGCCCCAACCCCAACGCCGACGAAGAAGATGCCCCTTTCGGCTGGCTACCGCCGCTGCCCCCTGAACACCCCTAGTTTGCCAAATTGCCCAAAGCCGTTTATCGTCAAAACAAGACCGACTGCGAAGATTAACGCGGCATGGAGAGCTTACCATGAGCGACGAAATCCCCTACCCGCCGGATGCATTGCCGCCGGAAGAATACCCCGAACAACCGAATGCCGAAGCGGAGCACTTCGACGATGTGGAGATGCCCGCCGAGACAGACGACGATTTCCGCATACGTTCGACTCAAGAGTTCGAGGCCGTGCTAGAAGCGTTGGCAGACTATCCGGGCGATCTTCCGGAAAGCGAGGTGGAGAGCGCCGAAGACGTTGACGAAGTGGCGGCGGAGACCTTCGCAACGCTCGCCGAAGAGCACGAAACGGCAGAAGCCGAACCGGACGAGGAAGCCATCTTTCCCGCCGACACAGAAGCCGAAGAGGCCGAAGAAGCCCTCGCCGCAGCAGCAAGCCCCCCTCCCCCTACCGTAAACGGTGAGGAACGGGTACGCCCACCACGCGCGCGTCGTTTTCGTCGCGCTCTGCGCAACCAGATCGGGATGCTGCCGCTGGCGCTGGGGATGTTGGCGCTGGGCGCATACTTGATCGCGCGGGCACGCGAGGTGCAGGGACTGCCTGCACTTTCCAATGCAGAGCTGGCAGGGCTAAGCGTGTTGGTGTTGGGCTTTAGCGCATTTTTCCATGCGCTGCTTTTCGGACGCAGAGAACGCGGGCTTATCTTCGTCGGCGTGTGGATTTGGGTCACGGCGGGGGCGGTAGTGGCCTTGGCCTACGAGCTGGACGCCTCAGCAGACGCAACGGTTTGGTGGCCGATCCTGCTTTGGAGCACCGCGCTAACCTTTGTGCTCACCTACCTGGTCGAACGCACGCATGACGCCCGTTTGTTGCTGTTGAGCATGATCGCGCTGGTGGCGGGCACGACGGCTTATATGGTCACCAGTGGGCGCGTGAGCGCGGATGTGTTGGACGAGGCCGCTTCTTATTGGCCGCTGCTGCTGACCGTGATCGGCGTGGGAGTGTTGCCGGTGGCGTTCCGACAGCGCACCGAGTGAGCTTATGCGCGCCCTGACTATTGCCATTGACGCCAGCCGCACCACGTCCGCACACCGCACCGGCACAGAAAACTACGCGCTGTGCCTGTTGCGCGCGCTGCTGACGCTGGAAACGCCACATCGCTACCGTCTTTATTTCCGAACGCCCCCCCCGCCCGATCTGATCCCCGCGCGCCCGCATGTGTCGCTGCATGTGTTGCCCTGGCCGCGCTTGTGGACCCATACGCGCTTCGCGGCAACACTTTGGCGCACCCGACCGGACGTAACATTTGTGCCGTCGCACACATTGCCGCTGTGGTTTCCTGGGGCGGCGGTCGTGACCGTGCACGACCTGGGTTATCGTCACTTTCCCCAAGCGCACCCTACCCTCGCGCGGCATTACCTGGAATGGAGCACGCGCCACAGTGCGCGGCGGGCGGCGCGTGTGTTGGCAGATTCCGAAGCGACGGCGCGCGATCTGAGCGCGCACTACCGCGTGCCAAGGGAAAAGATCGCGGTCGTTTATCCTGGCGTAGACGAAACGCTTACGCCGGTGAACGATCCGGCGCGTTTGGCGGCGGTGCGGCGACGCTACGGGTTGCCGGAGCGCTATTTGCTCTATCTGGGCACATTGCAGCCACGCAAAAACATCGCCCGTCTGGTGCAAGCCTACGCACGTTGGCGCGCCCAAACGCCCACTGCCGATGTGGGATTGGTGCTGGCCGGAAAACGTGGCTGGCTTTACGATCCGGCGTGGACAAAAGGTGTAGAAGGTGTAATCTTGACCGGTTACGTGGACGACGCGGACATTTCCGCGCTCTATAGCGGGGCGTTGGCGTTTGTGTTCCCCTCGCTCTACGAGGGGTTCGGCTTCCCCGTGCTAGAGGCGATGCGCTGCGGAACACCTGTGCTCACCAGCACGACATCTTCCTTGCCGGAGGTGGCCGGAGATGCGGCGCTGTTGGTTGACCCACACGACGTGGAAGCCATCACAGAGGCCATCGCGCGCCTGGTAAGCGACGCGGCGCTGCGTGCAGAGTTGGTCACACGAGGATATGCGCAAGCGCGCCGCTTCAGTTGGGCACGCGCCGCCGAACACACTTTGCAGGCGCTGGAAACAGCCGCGCGTTAAGCGAACCGGTTGAGGGGAGCTAACTTCCTTCCCGCGCTCTGAAACCGGCTTCGCACTCCGGAAAATCCCCTCCAAAAACCTCCTCCGCGCTCAGCAAATCCAACACCAACTCCGCCGCGCGCGGCACACTCGCGGCCACCGCAGGGGTGCACTGCTCGGCAAACGTCCACACATCCGCCGCCTGGATCGCCACCACACAGATCGTCTCGTCCGTCGGCAGGTCTTCTGCACCAAAACGGCGCAAAGCCACAAGCGCGGTGCGTAAATTGGTGTCGTGGGCGGAAGCGCTGTTCAGCGTGCCCTGCAAGGTGTCCAGCCGTAAAGCGTACACCTCTCCGGGCACGCCGTTTTGCCTCATGATCGCGTCCACGATGATCGCGCACCGATAGCCGACGAGCAGCTCCGCCAACGCCAGTCCGCCCAACGAGGTGCGGATCACGTCCACCCGCCGTCCTTCGAAAGGCGCTTCACGTAAGCGCGCCTGTACGGCGGTCGCCACTCGCCACCCCACCCCGTCGTCCGAAAGGATCGGGTTGCCCAACCCAACCACAAGCGTATCCACCGGCGCGCCCATCGTTGGCCCCTAGTCCACTTTTTCCAACAGCTCGGGCGGCACAAACTGGCTGCTGTGTTGCACCACCCGCCCCGTGCGGTCACGCACGATCAGCTCCAGCGGCATCTGCCCGGGCAAGGTGTGCGTGGCGCAAGAAAGGCACGGGTCATAGGCGCGGAAGGCCATCTCGATCTTGTTCAAGATGCCCTCGTCCACTTTCCCATTGTGGATCAGCGCGGTGGCAGCGCGGCGAATGCTGATGTAGATCGGCGCGTAGTTGTTGGTCGTGCCCACAATCAGATTGACGCGCTGCAAAATGCCGTTTTCGTCGGTGACGTAATGGTGCGTCAACGTGCCGCGCGGCGCTTCCACAATGCCGACGCCCTCGTGTGGCGTGTCGGTGGGGAGTGCGCGCACCTCGTCGCTGGCGATCTTTGGGTCTTGTGCCAACTCCAACATATGCTCCGCCGCGTAAAGCAGCTCGATCACGCGCGCCCAGTGTGTCGCCAGCGTGTGATGAACGGGCTTGCCGCCAAGCGTCTCATACATGCGCTCGTATTCGGCTTGGGCGAGCGGCGTTGCCATGCCGTCCGCCGCGTTGAGCCGCGAAAGCGGGGTCGCGCAATACACACCGCTATCCTTGCCGTCTACAAAGCCCTTCCAACCCACCTTCTTCAGATAGGGGAACTTAAGATACGACCAAGGTTCGACATGCTCGGCCACGTAGTCGCGGTACTCGTGCGGCGCGTACTTGCAGTGTTCCACGCCGTCCGGGTCCACCACGCGCACCTTGCCGTCGTAAAAGTTGACGTGGTTGTTTTCGTCCACCAAGCCCATGTAGTAGGTGCGCTGCGTGTAGCCCGCGCTGGTGATCAAGTCCACATAGTCGGAGTTGCCCAGCACCACGTCGTGGAAAAGCTGGATGGTGAACTGGCCGAACTCCACGTTTTGGCGGGCGATCTCGACGATCTCCTGGCGCTGCTCCTCGGTGATCGGGTGGCTCATCCCGCCCGGGATAGCAGCGACGGGGTGCACCGTGCGCCCGCCAATCATCTCGATCACATGGTGATTGCGCTTGCGCGTTGCGATCACCTGCCCGCCGATCTCCAAGCCGACTTTGGCGATCACGCCCAAGATATTGCGCTCGGCGGCGGGCGCATCCGGCCCGACGACAAAGTCCGGCCCGCCGAGAGCGTAAAAGTGCGTGGTGTGGTCGGTGACGTAAAAGGCCATGTACATCAGCTCACGCAGCTTTTTGCCGGCGGGCGGCACTTCCACGTTGTAGACGGCGTCGCACGCTTTGGCGGCGGCCATCAAATGCGCTTCCGGACAAACGCCGCAAATGCGGCTGGTCAGGCGCGGCATCTCTTCCACCGGACGCCCGACGCAAAACACCTCAAACCCGCGCAGCTCCGGCACTTGGAAATAGCAGTTGTCCACGTTGCCCTGCTCGTCCAAGAAAATCTCGATCTTGCCGTGCCCTTCCAGGCGGGTGATCGGGTCAATGGTTATGCGTGTTGCCATGCTACACCTCCCCTTAGGCGGGTTCACGTTCGGCCACTTCCGCCGCGCGGACAAGATGGCCGTTTTGGCGAGCAGTGCGTCCCAGCAGCGATCCGGCCATGTGGAAGCGGTAGAAATACCCCGCAGGGTCGGGCAGCGTATCCAAGATCGCCTCGATCTCTTCGGGCGTTTCCGCGTCCAACACCGAGGCTATCGCCGAAAGGATGCGCGCTCCGTGATCCACCACGCCCTCGTTGGGGCCGTAGCAGCCTCGGCAACCCAAACCCACCTGCGGGCAGCGTGCCCCGCATCCGGCCCGTGTTGCAATGCCCGCGCAAAAAAGCCCCTGCTCCAACAAGCACGTGTCCGGATCGGGGACGATCTCTTGCGGGCGATAGAAGCGCTTGATCTTCTTTTCGTGCTTTTCTCGCGGGCACTCGTGGCAAACGGTGGTGTCTGCGCCGATCACC
>JALSSH010000331.1 GCA_026984385.1 Ardenticatenia bacterium
GCGCTACTACTTTGACGCCTTCAACAACACGCTTTACCACAAGGGGCAAATTCCCGTCGGCGAGGCGGAAGCGTTGGAGATCGCCGCGCAAGCGCCGTACATCCCCGCCGAGGTGGTTAACACGGTAGACGCTTACGGCGGCTGAGCGCGCTCACTCGTCACACACGGAAAGGGGCGCGCTCAGCGCCCCAAACGGCTTATCACGTCGCCGCACGCCTTCAAAAACGCGCAACAGCCGATCCGCGATGCGCTCCCAACTGTATTCCAGCGCGGTGGCGCGAGCCGCACGTCCCAGCTCGGCGCGCCGCTGCGGATGGGTCAACATACACGCAATCCGCCGCGCCAGCGCCGCCGGATCGCGCGTGGGGACGTGGAAGCCGTTCACGCCGTGCCGCACCAAAAAAGCCAGCCCCCCGATCTCGGAGGCGATCACCGGCGTGCCGCAGGCCATCGCCTCCAGCGCCACCATGCCAAAGCTCTCGTAGTCCGAAGGCACGATCAGCGCATCGGCGGCGGCGTAATAGGCAGGCAGCGCATCTTGGGGACGCGCCCCCAAAAAACGCACCCGCTGCTCTACGTCTAACTGCTCGCGCAGGTTCAGCAAGCGGCGGGTCTCGGCGTCCGGCCTTGCGGTTTCCCCATCCCCGCCCACCACCAATGTACAGATCGCCTCGGCGAGCTGGGGACGTTCGTCCCGCAACAAAGCCAGCGCCTGCAACAAGCTATCTATCGCTTTCAGCGGCTCGATGCGCCCGACAAAAAGCAGCACATAGCCGTCTTGCCGCACGCCGATTTTGGCGCGCG
The DNA here is from genome assembly GCA_026984385.1 of Ardenticatenia bacterium. Classification (GTDB taxonomy): domain Bacteria; phylum Chloroflexota; class Anaerolineae; order Aggregatilineales; family Aggregatilineaceae; genus JALSSH01. Next base: position 805 of record JALSSH010000331.1, read on the forward strand.
CTTCGGCTTTGGGCATGGGGTGAAAGCGCCTCAAGTCCACCCCGGGCGGCACAACGGCGATCTTGCGACGGTCGGCGCGGTAGAGCCAGAGCATTTGGGCGCGCTCGGCGGGCGTGGCCGCGACCAAAAGATCCGCCCAGCTCATCATCGCGCTCTCGGCAGCAATGCGCATATCTTGTTCCGTTTGGGCCGCTTCTAGCGCCACGCGATTTTTCATCAGCCCCAGGGTGTGGAACATCTGCACCACCGGCACCCCCCAACAGCGGCGCAGCCTGCGCGCCACACAGCCGCTCAGCCAGTAGTGGCTATAGACGAGGTCGTAGCGCGCTCCTTCTTGCGCGGCAAAGTCCAGCACACCGCGCGCAAACGCGCTCACGTGGGGATAAATTTCCGTCGGGGCAAGCGGCGCGGGCGGGCCTGCGGCGATATGCACCACGCGCGCATTTTCTGCAAAGGGCACAACGGACGGATCGTGCGGCGCGGTGCGACGGGTGAAAACGTCCACCGCGATCCCGCGCCGCCCCAGCTCTCGGCTGAGCGCGCGCACGTAAACGTTCATGCCGCCGGTTTTCTTGCCGCCGAGCGTCGCCAGCGGGCTGGTGTGGACGCTCAGCATGGCGATTCGTCCGAAAGAAACAGCGCTCATGTTCGCGTGCCGTTTTCGTCCGGCGCGATACTGAGCCGGTAAACGTAAGTGTCGCGTCCGCCCAAGTCGTACTTATACGGCTCATTGCCGCGCAAAAAGTCAAACTCGGTGTAGTCCTGCTCGATAGCGTAGCGGATCAACCAGCCCAGCAACACGATCCCCGGGCTGAGATAATCATGCGTTCCCGGACGGATGCCGGAATTGTAAACCAACACGCGGTGGCGATAGGTGAAATTGAGATAGGCGGCCACGGCCTCCCCTTCCACCGTCAAAAAGGCCAGTTGCAACCAGCCGTGCTCGGCCATCAGGGGCACAATACGGCGAAAAAACATTCGGTTTTCCGGCACGGCCAGAAAAGCCGCCTTTTCCGGCGAGCTGGCGGCCATCAAATCCAGAAAACGGGAAAGCTCCGCCTCCAAATCGTGCTTGTCCGGCTCCACGATGTACCAGTCCGCCACGCCCGCCGCGCGGCGCAACTTGCGGCGCAGCTCGTGGCGCTTTTTCTTGTCCAGCGCGGCCAAATAGTCCTCAAAGCGGCGCGGCAAACGCAGCACCGGACACACGTCCTCGATACCCGTCTCAGCGCGCAACCCGTGCTCAGGGGCCAGAGCAGGCACACGCGCTAACGTCGGCGAGTTTTGCGGAATGTTACACAAGCATACCTCGTCATAGTCGATCGAGTGCTCGGCCAGCCAACCCAACAAGGCGTTGTAAACCGCGTCTTCCGCGCCACGCCGCACGATAATATCCAGATAGTCGGTCACATCCACACAACCGATTGTGCGCACCACGCGCCGCCCCTCGACCGTCTGCACGAACCAGGGGGCCACGCCCATCCAGCGCCCGTCGTCGTCCCGCACCACCAACACCCAAAGCGCCCCGGGATGATAGACCTGCCACCAAGTCGCTTGCCACAAACAGGTAAGAAAAAGTTCATTAGAGATGCTGTTGCGCACCAAGTCATGCCAATCTTTGCGG
>JALSSH010000332.1 GCA_026984385.1 Ardenticatenia bacterium
CGTGCGCCTTCGGCGCACCACGCGCGGCATCCGCCGCGCGTCAGCCGCGCGGAGCGCGGCTAGGCGGCGCGCCCAGCGGCCCACTCGCCGCAAACGTTCCCCTGGCCGACGGGTCGGGAACAAAAGGCCCTCGCCTGGCCCTAAGCGGCGCTGCTCAGCGAGCCGTCCGCGCGCCATTTCATCGGGCGGTCGTCTTGGCGGTAGATGCGCGGACGCCGTTTGCCGTCAATGGCCGCCGCGTCTACGACCACCTTCGTAATTTCCTCGGCATAGCTGGGCACTTCGAACATCACGTCGCGCAGTGCGTCCTCGATGATGCTGCGCAGCCCGCGCGCGCCCGTCTCGCGCTCCATCGCGCGCTCGGCGATCCGTTCCAGCGCGCCTTGTGTGAAGACCAGCTCGATCCCGTCCACTTGGAACATGGCCTGAAACTGCTTGATCAGCGCGTTTTTTGGCTCGGTGAGGATGCGTACCAGCGCGTCCCGATCCAGCGGGTCAACCACCGTGATCACGGGCAAGCGCCCGACCAGCTCCGGAATGAGGCCAAAGTGCATCAGGTCTTCCGGCGCCACGTTGTGTAACAAATCCGTTTCGGTGACGCGCGCCGCCGCTGCCGCCTGGTCAAAGCCCAGCGCGCCTTTGACGCCCACCCGCTGCGCGATGATCTCCTCCAGCCCGTCGAACATCCCCCCACAGATAAAGAGGATGTTGTGCGTATCCAAGTGGATAAATTCCTGGTGCGGGTGTTTGCGTCCGCCCTGGGGCGGCACGTTGGCGACTGTGCCCTCGATGATCTTCAGCAGCGCTTGTTGCACACCTTCCCCGCTCACGTCCCGCGTGATCGAGGGATTGCCGCCGCTTTTACGCGCGATCTTGTCGATCTCGTCAATGTAGATGATGCCTTGTTGCGCGCGTTCCACGTCGTAGTCGGCGGCTTGGAGCAGGCGGGTGAGGATATTTTCCACGTCCTCGCCCACATAGCCCGCCTCGGTGAGCGAGGTGGCGTCCGCGATGCAAAAGGGCACGTCCAACATGCGCGCAAGCGTTTGGGCCAACAGCGTTTTACCGCTGCCGGTCGGGCCGATCAGCAGCACGTTACTTTTGTCCAGCTCCACATCGGCCAACACCCCGCCCGCGTTCACACGGCGGTAGTGGTTATAAACGGCCACCGCCAGCGTGCGTTTGGCCGCCTCTTGGCCGATCACGTACTCGTCCAGCGCCTCCAAGATTTCACGTGGGGGCGGCACGCGCTCGATCTGGAACGGTTCGTGGGCTTCGGCCTGTTTCTCGTGCAAAATCTGATGGAACACGTCCACGCACTCATCGCAGATAAAGACGCCGTCCGGCCCGGGCACGAGCACGTGCACTTCTTCCATCGTGCGCCGACAAAACGAGCAGCGTTGCGGTTGTAGCGGATGATAGTTCACAGTTTCCCTACCCTTTGGCTGCTGCTATTTGCCGTCTTTTTTGGCATCGGTGGCGTTGGGCGGCTCTAGGATGCTGTCAATCAGCCCGTATTCCACCGCTTGCTGAGCGGTCATGTAAAAGTCGCGGTCGGTATCTTCCTCGATGCGTTCCAGCGGTTGGCCGGTGTGGTCGGCCAAAATCTGGTTGAGTAGATCGCGCTGGCGCAAAATTTCGCGCGCCTGGATTTCGATGTCGGTCGCCTGACCGCCGCCGCCAGAAGCCCAAGGCTGGTGCATGTGCACGGTGGCGTTGGGCAACGCAAAGCGCCGCCCGGGCGCCCCTGCCGTCAACAGCACGGTAGCGAAGCTGGCCGTCAAACCGACCGCCACCGTCATCACCGGCGCGCTGATCTGGCGCATGGTGTCGTAGATCGCCAGGCCGGCGTAAATCATGCCGCCCGGGGAGTTGATGTACATCTGAATCTCGCGCTCCGGATTTTCGCTGTTGAGATAGAGCAATTGGGCCACGATCAGGTTGGCGACCTGGTCGTTAATGCCCGTGCCCAAAAAGATGATGCGCTCTTTGAGCAACAGCGAGTAAATATCATACGCGCGTTCACCGCGTCCTGTGGTTTCGATCACCATTGGGATCAAACCGTTGTAAAAGCCCATCGGCTCGTCTCCTTCTTTCGCGTTCCTCGGCCACTGGCTCGGCGAGTGCCGAGCGCGTGGCTCACTCGGATTCTGCGGGGCTTTCGTCCGCTTCGGGCTGAGCCGCTTCGTCGGCTTCGGCCTCGGCGGGTGTTTCTGTGCTTTCGTTGCTTTCGTTTTCTGAGGCGGCTTCTGCTTCGTCGGCTTCGGCCTCAGCTTCCTCTTGCACGCCCCCAACCGGCGGTTCTTCGCCTGTGGCGATAGCCAGCAAGTGGCGGGTTATTTGCTCTTCCAACAGCGAGGCGGCGATGTTTCGGCGGCTTTCGGGCATATCAAGGACGGCGCGCACTCCATCGAGCCGTTCTGCATCC
>JALSSH010000333.1 GCA_026984385.1 Ardenticatenia bacterium
AGCAAGGCCAGCGTTGCGAATGGACTCAGCTCATTGAAAAGCGCAATCAGATCATTTACCGGGTAGTGTATCCTTAACGGTTGAAATTTGGGAAGTAGAAAAAGACGCGAATCCGAAGTAAGGTTTTGGAGATACAAAAAATATCCAAGAACCTGGAGGATCGCGTCATGGTAAGGATAGGAAAGATTCACGGAAGTTTCAAGCGGCTCATCAGCGATGTACGACAGAAGTTAGCGGAGGAAGTCACGCGATACATAAACAGCCACTTGGAAGCGGAGGTGGAGGCGTGGTTGTATCGAGGGTATCACGAGCGGCGCAAAGGGGTTGGGAGGCGGAAAAGTAGGGCCCAGTGCCAACGCTGTGGGACGAGGGAAGCGCGACATTTTTCGCGTAACGGACATCGGCGGCGGGAGCTGGTCACAGAGTTTGGGGTGCTGAAGATCAACGTGCCACGGGTGATTTGTGAATGCGGGGGAAGTGTAAGGATACCGTTTTCGATTCTGCTTCCCGGGCAGCGGATATGGGACGACGTGTGTGAACAAGTGGCGCGATGGGGAGCGATGGGGATCAGTTTGCGACAGATGCAAGAGGAACTAGGGACGAGGCTGGGGACGCAAATAGGGTTACGCAAGCTCAATGAGATCGTCCAAGGGGTGAAGAGCGCGGCGAGGATGCCGTTGAGCAGTGTGCCACCCATCATCATCTTGGACGCGATTTGGGTGACTTTACTGGAACCGACGGGGCGTATGCAACGCGACCGTCTGGGGCGAGAACGAGCGGTCAAGGCCAAAAAGAAGGTTTGTTTGCTGGTGGCGCTGGGCGTTTATCCCCAATCGGGGCGTTGGGGCATTTTGGAATGGCGCTTGGCCGACAGCGAGAGTCGGGAGGCCTGGGAAGCGCTGTTGGTTTCCCTTGAAGCACGGGGTATTTACCGTGAGCGCGGCGTGGAGTTGTTTATCCATGATGGAGGCTCGGGCCTGAGAGCGGCCTTGAAGCACATCCATCCGTTTGTCCCCCATCAACGCTGCCTGTTTCATAAGCTGCGCAACCTGCGTGCGGCCATCGCAACTCCCTCAGATTGGCCTCCCAAGAAGGCCCAAACCCTGAAACGGCAACTGATGGAACAAATCCGAGCTATCTTCGCCGCTCCTTCACTCCAAGCCATGACCCGCCGACGGGATGCTTTCGTTCGCCAATGGCAAGCTCAGCAACCCGATTTGGTCACCACCTTATGCCGCGCTTGGTCTGAGACCGTGGCTTTCTTCCGCGTACTGGCACGCTTCCCACACTGGTCACCGCGCTTCTTGCGCACCACAAGTTTGCTTGAGCGCGTTAACCGCATGATCCGTCGGCTTTTTCGTGCCGCAGGAGCTTTCCATTCCTCCGCTGGCCTGCTGGCCGCTGCTACTCGTGTCTTGGAGCCTTATCGCCTACTTTGAATTTCAACCGCGAGGGATACACTACCCGGCGTCGGAAGACGACAATCGCCACACTCCCCACTCCGCCCTGCCCTTGACGAGGATTGAGGCGGCTGGTATCATGCTGCCGACATCACAAACGACAATATTCCTTTGCCGCAGACAGCAGGAGACCCCCGAGGGTGTAACAGCTTTCCGCTTCCTGCCGAGGTGAAGACCTGGACCAAACGGCCAATGCGTGTTGGACGAATTGGGACGCCTGGCGGTCTTCGCAATGCTGCGGAGGCCGTTTTTTGGTCTCTTCTGCGGACAAACCACCATCCTACAAGGAAAGGAGGAACGCACGCTTGGCTATTAGCAAAGAACGCAAACGCGAATTGGTTGCGCAATATGTCGAGCTGTTGCAACGCGCCGAAGGCCTGGTGATCACCGAGTATCGCGGGATGACCATGGGCGACCTGGACGCGCTGCGCGGCAAGCTGCGCGAACAAAACGCCCAGTTCACCATCACCAAAAACACGTTGTTCAAAATTGCGCTGCGTGAAGTGGGCCTAGCCGTTCCCGAGGAACTGCTAAGCGGGCCGGTGGCAACGGTTTTCGCCTTCGAAAACCTCCCCGGCGCGGTCAAGACGCTGTTGGAATTCGCCGAGGAGCAGGAACTGCTGGTTGTCAAGGGCGGTATCCTCGGCCAAACGACCCTCTCCGAAGCCGAACTCAAACCGCTTTCCGAATTGCCGCCGATGGACGTGTTGCGGGCACAACTGGCGGGCATGGTCACCATGCCGCTCACCAGCTTTATGAGCCTGCTCGAAGAACCCGGGCGGCAAGTGGTGGGTGTGCTGCGCGCCGCGACCGAAGGTGTGGTCAACGTGCTGGCAGCTTACACTCAGAAAGAAGAAGCCGCGTAGCCTGGCTACGTCGCGCATAAACCCAAGTCAACGCACAGTCTCAACACGCCAACGCACAAGTGATGAAAGGATAGCATAAAACCATGGCCGATCTACAGAAAC